>CAZZEB010000078.1:0-5154 GCA_964652495.1 uncultured Gammaproteobacteria bacterium | reverse complement strand
TGATGCTTCCGGAACTATCTGTTTAGATACTGGTAACTGCGGTGGAGTAACTACTTCAGGTGGTACGAATAATCGAATTGCTAAATTCACCGGATCTACTACCTTAGGCGATTCCTCAATCTCAGATACTGGTACTTTAGTTACTTTAAACACTGATGTGGATCTAACTTTCTCAGCTACCGAGAACTTAGACCTAACCACAGACTTAGCAGGGACAGTCAGTGCTTTTGCCATTACCGGCACACCATCAGCTTCAGCTGGAACCACACGAGGCATAGCCATCACTCAAGCAGACTCAGCTAACAGCAATGGCTTAGACACAGCAGTATTAATCGACAATGCTGACACTAACTTAGCAGTCGGCAATGCCTTACAAATCACCAACAGCGGTGGAGGCGGCTATACCAACTTATTAGACACACCAAGCTTAGATATTACTGGTGCAGGAGCAATAACCGGAGCCACTGGAGTAGTATCATCAGGAACAATCACCTTCTCAGGATTAAATGCCGGTGGCATAGTTAAAGGCGGATCAGGAACAGGAACCCTATCAGTTGGACAAGTTAACTTAACTACTGAGGTAACCGGCGTCTTACCATTAGCTAACGGTGGCACTAACAAGAACTTCACCGCATCAAATGGCTCAATCATCTACTCAGATGCAGACAGCTTTGAAGCATCATCAGTAGGAACAGCCGGACAAGCCTTATTATCTGGAGGGGCAGGAGCACCAACCTGGACAACCGGAACCTTAACCTTAGCCGGTGACTTTGCAACTGCAGGATCAAACGCCTTAACCTTAACTACCACAGGATCAACTAACGTTACCTTACCAACCACTGGAACATTAGCCACCTTAGCTGGTGTAGAGACCTTTAGTAACAAGACCTTTAGTTCAAC
This sequence comes from uncultured Gammaproteobacteria bacterium, assembly GCA_964652495.1. GTDB lineage: Bacteria > Patescibacteriota > Microgenomatia > Daviesbacterales > UBA10151 > CAYTXH01. Next base: position 4,254 of record CAZZEB010000078.1, on the reverse strand, counting down.
AGTAACCATCAGTGGAGTAGCCACAGACATTACTACCGGAACAAATGAAGCATTAACCTTAGTAGCAAATGGTACAGGGGACTTAGCAGCGACATTAGATGCCGACACCAATGCTCAGTTCAATTCAACCATCGGTTCAGACGCCACCATCAATGCAGTTGACATCAACTTAACCAACACTTCATCCGGATCAACCGGCACCTTAAACGGCTTAGCAGTACGGAACTTAGACAACGCCGGCACAGGCAATGCTGACAACTTGATCTTTGCTACCAACTTAGACACCTCATCAACAATAACTAATGGTCTATTAATCGAGCAGAATGCTTCTGGTGGAACAATGACCAACGGCTTAAACATCACCAACACAGCTGGAACCTTAACCGATGCAATTAATATCTCTGGTAGCATTTCCGGCAACTTATTAAACACACCAAGCTTAGATATCTCTGGAGCAGGAGCCATCACCGGAGCAACTGGAGTAGTATCATCAGGAACCATCACTTTCTCAGGCTTAACAGCAGGTGGGATAGTCAAAGCTGGATCAGGAACCGGAACCTTGTCAGTTGGACAAATTAACTTAACCACCGAAGTCACCGGCGTCTTACCACTAGCTAATGGTGGCACCAACAAGAACATGACCGCAGTTAACGGAGGAATCATTTATTCTGACGCAGACTCAATGGAAGTAAGTTCCGCTGGCACCACTGGACAAGCCTTAGTTTCAGGCGGGGCAGGAGCACCAACATGGACTACTGGAACTTTGACCTTAGGACAAAACTTCACCACAGCAGGATCAGGGGCAATCACATTGACCTCAGGTGGAGCAACTAACGTTACCTTACCAACTAGCGGAACCTTAGCTACCTTAGCAGGAGCCGAGACCTTTACTAATAAGAGCATTGGATCAACTGGTTTAATCTTTGATGGAGCTGCTACCGACATTACTACTGGAACTAATGAATCTTTGACCATTTCACCAAATGGCACAGGGGACTTAGCAGCGACATTAGATGCCGACACCAATGCTCAGTTCAATGCTACCATTGGCTCAGATGCCACCATCAATGTAGTTGACATCAACTTAACCAACACTTCATCAGCCTCAACCGGAACCTTAAACGGCTTAGCAGTTCGAAACTTAGACAACGCTGGAACAGGCAATGCTGACAACCTGATCTTCGCTACCAACTTAGACACCTCATCAACAGTTACTAATGGTATTTTAGTTAGCCAAAATGCCGCAGGTGGAACAATGACCAACGGCTTGAACATCACCCGAACAGCTGGAACTCTAACAGATGCAATTAATATCTCTGGAACCATTTCTGGTAACTTACTAAACACCCCAAGTCTAGACATCTCAGCAGCTGGAGCAATCAGTGGAGCCACAGGCATCAGCTCCTCAGGGACAATCACCTTCTCAGGTTTAACAGCAGGTGGGGTAGTCAAAGCTGGAGCTGGAACAGGGACATTATCAGTTTCAGCAGTAGATTTGACCACCGAAGTAACAGGCGTCTTACCATTAGCTAATGGTGGCACTAACAAGAACATCACAGCCGACAACGGAGCGATCGTTTACTCAGACGGAGATAGCTTTGAATTATTAACACCAGGATCCTCAGGACGAGCCTTATTATCTGGTGGAGCAGGAGCACCAACATGGACAACAGGTACTTTGACCTTAGGACAAAACTTCACAACTGCAGGTACGAATGCTATTACCTTAACCTCAGCTGGAGCCACCAACGTCACCTTACCAACCACCGGAACCTTGGCTACCTTAGCAGGAACTGAGACCTTCACTAACAAAACCTTTACTGATTCTACTAACAACTTTGCGGATGATGGTGATTCTACTAAGAGATTAGCATTCCAATTATCTGGCATCACCACTGGAACCACTCGAACCCTAACCATTCCTGATGCCTCTGGTACAGTTTGTTTAAGCACTAATAATTGTGGCTATGGTACTGTTTCTGGAACTAACAACACTATTGCTAAATTCACAGGTGCGAATTCATTAGGTGACTCATCAATCACTGATACAGGTTCACTAGTTACTCTAAACACCGATGTTGACTTAACTTTTGCTGGGACCGAGAACTTAGACCTAACCACAGACTTAGCAGGGACAGTCAGTGCTTTTGCCATTACCGGCACACCATCAGCTTCAGCTGGAACCACACGAGGCATAGCCATCACTCAAGCAGACTCAGCTAACAGCAATGGCTTAGACACAGCAGTATTAATCGACAATGCTGACACTAACTTAGCAGTCGGCAATGCCTTACAAATCACCAACAGCGGTGGAGGCGGCTATACCAACTTATTAGACACACCAAGCTTAGATATTACTGGTGCAGGAGCAATAACCGGAGCCACTGGAGTAGTATCATCAGGAACAATCACCTTCTCAGGATTAAATGCCGGTGGCATAGTTAAAGGCGGATCAGGAACAGGAACCCTATCAGTTGGACAAGTTAACTTAACTACTGAGGTAACCGGCGTCTTACCATTAGCTAACGGTGGCACTAACAAGAACTTCACCGCATCAAATGGCTCAATCATCTACTCAGATGCAGACAGCTTTGAAGCATCATCAGTAGGAACAGCCGGACAAGCCTTATTATCTGGAGGGGCAGGAGCACCAACCTGGACAACCGGAACCTTAACCTTAGCCGGTGACTTTGCAACTGCAGGATCAAACGCCTTAACCTTAACTACCACAGGATCAACTAACGTTACCTTACCAACCACTGGAACATTAGCCACCTTAGCTGGTGTAGAGACCTTTAGTAACAAGACCTTTAGTTCAACAGTAACCATCAGTGGAGTAGCCACAGACATTACTACCGGAACAAATGAAGCATTAACCTTAGTAGCAAATGGTACAGGGGACTTAGCAGCGACATTAGATGCCGACACCAATGCTCAGTTCAATTCAACCATCGGTTCAGACGCCACCATCAATGCAGTTGACATCAACTTAACCAACACTTCATCCGGATCAACCGGCACCTTAAACGGCTTAGCAGTACGGAACTTAGACAACGCCGGCACAGGCAATGCTGACAACTTGATCTTTGCTACCAACTTAGACACCTCATCAACAATAACTAATGGTCTATTAATCGAGCAGAATGCTTCTGGTGGAACAATGACCAACGGCTTAAACATCACCAACACAGCTGGAACCTTAACCGATGCAATTAATATCTCTGGTAGCATTTCCGGCAACTTATTAAACACACCAAGCTTAGATATCTCTGGAGCAGGAGCCATCACCGGAGCAACTGGAGTAGTATCATCAGGAACCATCACTTTCTCAGGCTTAACAGCAGGTGGGATAGTCAAAGCTGGATCAGGAACCGGAACCTTGTCAGTTGGACAAATTAACTTAACCACCGAAGTCACCGGCGTCTTACCACTAGCTAATGGTGGCACCAACAAGAACATGACCGCAGTTAACGGAGGAATCATTTATTCTGACGCAGACTCAATGGAAGTAAGTTCCGCTGGCACCACTGGACAAGCCTTAGTTTCAGGCGGGGCAGGAGCACCAACATGGACTACTGGAACTTTGACCTTAGGACAAAACTTCACCACAGCAGGATCAGGGGCAATCACATTGACCTCAGGTGGAGCAACTAACGTTACCTTACCAACTAGCGGAACCTTAGCTACCTTAGCAGGAGCCGAGACCTTTACTAATAAGAGCATTGGATCAACTGGTTTAATCTTTGATGGAGCTGCTACCGACATTACTACTGGAACTAATGAATCTTTGACCATTTCACCAAATGGCACAGGGGACTTAGCAGCGACATTAGATGCCGACACCAATGCTCAGTTCAATGCTACCATTGGCTCAGATGCCACCATCAATGTAGTTGACATCAACTTAACCAACACTTCATCAGCCTCAACCGGAACCTTAAACGGCTTAGCAGTTCGAAACTTAGACAACGCTGGAACAGGCAATGCTGACAACCTGATCTTCGCTACCAACTTAGACACCTCATCAACAGTTACTAATGGTATTTTAGTTAGCCAAAATGCCGCAGGTGGAACAATGACCAACGGCTTGAACATCACCCGAACAGCTGGAACTCTAACAGATGCAATTAATATCTCTGGAACCATTTCTGGTAACTTACTAAACACCCCAAGTCTAGACATCTCAGCAGCTGGAGCAATCAGTGGAGCCACAGGCATCAGCTCCTCAGGGACAATCACCTTCTCAGGTTTAAC
>CAZZEB010000077.1:0-5263 GCA_964652495.1 uncultured Gammaproteobacteria bacterium | reverse complement strand
ACCAATGTTAAATTTATTTCTCTTAAACTCCACCATTCTGTAAAATCTCTTGTGTCGACCACCTTGATGTCGAACAGTTACTCGACCTTTAGATCGACCACTATGCTTTGCTAATAAACCTTTTAATGACTTTGTATCTTTATCAAGAGTATTTTTTGGACTCTTCATTCGAGAAGAAAATCGTCGAGTTTTAGTTTTTTCTTTATATTGAACTAACATTTATTTTTCTCCTTTCGTCTTACCAGTTTGTTGTCGAGTAGTTTTTTCTTCAGCACTACCAGCATCTTCTGCTTTAGCTACAGATCCTTTAGACATCTTTTCAACTTTAACTTTTGTACCCTTTAATAAATTCTTCTTTTCTTTAACAGTTACGGCTTCGTTTTCACCAGTTGTAACGACTACGTCTTCTTCAGCACCAACATTTTCAAAAACAGCAATTGATTGACCAGCTTTTAGTCGGACAATCGCTTTTCGAGCTGATTTGGTCTGATAATAACCTTTTCGAGTTCTTTGAGTTTTAGTTTTAGCTGGAATATTAACTGTCCGAACTTCAACTACATCAACTTTAAATTTATCAGCAACCAAAGCTGCAATCTGTTGTTTAGTCATCTCTTTGGCAACCATGAATGTATACCATCCAGTACGTGCTAATGACATGCTTTTTTCGGTAATAAGTGGAGATTTAAGCATTTGCAGCTACCTCCTGATTTAACTTACCTTCGATTCTAGTTACTAATTTAGCTACAGCTTCTGGAGTTAATAATAAACTCTGACAACTAACTGCTTGAAAAGCATTTAAATTTACAGCTTGTAACATTTGAGTTGCTGTTAAGTTACGTAACCCTCGACCTGCTACTTTTTCAGAACTATCTGTAACAACTAAAATTGATTTTTTATTCAATCCTTTAACTAATCCAGCCATCTCTTTAGTTTTACCTGTAGCCTTATCAAATCCAGAAACAACCATTACTTCACCATCTAATACTTTTTGAGATAAAGCACTGATTAAAGCTGCATTTTTCATTTTTTGAGGTAAATCTAAATTAACTTTACGGAATTTTGGACCTAAGGCGATACCACCCTTAACGAAAATTGGAGCTCTCTTTGAACCATGTCGAGCACCACCAGTACCTTTTTGTCGATATATTTTCTTTGTAGAACCATCAACTTCACCTCGAGTTTTTGTATTACCCCAATGGCTTTGTTGATTATTCATATAAACTCTTAGAGCTTGAGCTAACACAGTTTTATTTGGTTTTGTTCCAAAAATTTCAACTGGTAATTCTTGATCTCCAATAGTTTCACCTTTTAAGTTAATCATTGGAACAGATAATCCTTTAGTTGCTTTTTTAGCTGGTTTAGCAGCAACTGCTTCAACAGTTTCTGTTTCTACAGAAGTAGTTTTAACTTTAGGTTCTTTTGTAGTTTCTGCTTTAGTTGCCATTTTTATGCATTCTCCTTATTCTCTTCAGTTTCAGTTTCTGTTGTTTCTTCTGTCTTTTCTGGTTCTTCAGCTGTTACTTCATCAGATTTTTCTTCAACAGTTTCTTCTGTTGACTCAGCAGCTACTTCAACTGTTTCAGTTGTTTCAGTTGTTTCATTAGTTTCTTCAGCAGCAGCTTCTACTGGAGTTTCCTCAACAACAGCTTCCTCTACAACCTCTTCTTCTTCAACTTCTGGAACATATCCTTTAACCTGACCAGTCTTCTCAACTCGAATCATTCCACCAACTGGGCCAGGAATACCACCTTTAATCATAATTAAGTTAGATGCTTTGTCTAAACCAACCACTTCTAAATTCATATAAGAAACTTGCTCAGAACCCATATGACCAGCCATGTTTTTACCTTTAAATACTCGACCTGGGGTTGTACCAGAACCAATAGATCCAGGTGCTCGATGTCGATCTGATTGACCATGAGTTTTTGGTCCACCATGAAATCCATGTCGTCGAACTCCACCTTGGAAACCCCGACCTTTAGAAACACCAGTTACTTTAACTAAATCACCTTTGCTGAATACTTCTTTTAAGTTGATCTCTTGGCCACCAGTTACTTCAGCATCTTCAGTTCGAACTTCTCTCATCCAACCAGCTGTTTGAGCAACACCATGTTTCTTTTGATGTTCAACTTGTGGTTTGTTAACACTCTTCTTTTTTCCAAATCCAATTTGAACTGCATTATAGCCATCTGTTTCTTGAGTTTTAACTTGAACAACTACATTTGGTTTTACTTCAACAATAGTTGCACCAACGCGTCGACCACGAGAATCGTAGAGAGAGGTCATTCCTTTTTTAGTTCCAAATAAAACGTTTAACATTTTTGTATTTTTTTCCTGATACGCACAAAAAAAGAGTGGTCTCGCCTAGGCGGACCACTCAGTATTTCGCTTTTCAATCGCCGTATCTTATTAGAGAATCCGACGTGCGATTTACTGAATTTTCTTCAATTGTTAAATCAGTCTGACTTAATCATCAGTTACTTACGCAATTTTAACATAGTCTTACGCACAAATGCAAGCCTGGGTGAAGCTAATAGAAGATATGCTGTAGCTAGTAAGTTATTTTGTGAATATTATTCAACAATTAACACTAATTACGCCAATAAGAAACCCAATACTTACCAATAATATTATTCTTCGGTAAAAAACCCCACTGTCGACTATCAAAACTACCTATCCGATTATCTCCCATCACAAAATAATGATCTGGTGAAATTTCCTTTTCTTGCCCCTCCATCAGCGCAGAGCCAATGTTCGTCTGAATCTCAGACCGTAAATATGGCTCATCAAGTATTACACCGTTAATATACACCTCACCTCGCTCAATTTTGATTTTCTCACCGGGTAAACCAATTATTCGCTTCACAAATGATTGCTCCATATTTTGCGGATTCTTAAAAACTATAATATCACCCCGATCTGGCTGGTTTTCCCTATATGATAGTTTATTCACCAAAAAATATTCACCATTAATTAAAGTCGGGTTCATCGAAGCTCCTGCCATTTTAAAGGGTTGAAATAAAAATAAATATATAATCGATCCCACCACCAAAAAAAACACCAACGGTAAAATAATTAGAATCTCGATAAAGCCATGAGAAAGATTATTTTTAATCATTTCTTATTAAAATAACTTTTCTTTTTGGTGTAATAAATATTATAAATTAATGAAATAGTCAAATAGATCCAGAAAAGCGCCGAACGCCATTCAGGCGAAATACCTTGAGCCCATTCCGATGGATATAAAATTACATTCTGAAATATTGTTGCTGCTGCTAAAAATGTTATGCCCCACAAATAATACATCGAAATAGCCCACATTTTTTGAGACCTAGTGAAAATTGAGGCTATCAGCACCAAACTAAAAGAAAGATTTATTAGGTTATAAATAATGGCTGGGACTCCACTTATATTACCTATAAATAATATTGGGTATGCATCGTCATAACTATAAAAATTATAGTAAGCCAAAATTGTAAGTAATATTGTCAAACCAGTAAATATCTTTAATCCTGAAGTCATATTTTTTATGCTAGCTTATATAAATAATATCATAAAAAATCACAAACAAAAATTTAGCCCGATATCGGCAAATAGAGTTTTGCTACTTTTACGGTCAAGAGATTTGTAAATACTTTAATAAAGTTTTTGATCTGGCTTTGCCTGTCAAAAACCTTCATTGGAAAAGGGTGATAGCTGCAAGGCGTTGCAGCGTTCTAAGGGAAAAACCCTTTATGGGTTTGTCCCTAGAAAGATAACCTTACATCTTTACTTCGATGTCGACACCTGCTGGAAGCTCTAAATGCATCAGAGAATCGATTGTCTTGTCAGTTGGTTCAACAATATCAACAACTCTTTTGTGGACTTTAATTTCAAAGCTTTCTTGTGAATTTTTATCTGTAAATGGAGATCGGGTAACTGTGATTCGTGAAGTTTTTGTAGGTAAAGGAATTGGACCAGCGATTTTAGCACCAGTTCGTAAAGCAGTATCTAATAACTGCTCACATGTCGAGTCAAGGACTCGATGATCATAAGATTTTAAACGTACTCTAATTCTACTTTTTGACATTTTATTTCTCTCTAATTTAACTCATCATACTTGATCCAAAATCTGATCTTCAATACCTACTTGTTAATGTACCTTTATAACAACCATGCGAATTATATATTAAATTAACCTATAATTCAAGGGTTAGTTAACCAATAAAAAAGGGCCTCTCGGCCCGTTCTTAAAGTTAAAACTAAAATTAATATTATTTAATAACTTTAGTGATAACACCTGCTCCAACTGTTCTTCCACCCTCTCGGATAGCGAATCGGAGACCATCTTCCATAGCAACTGATGTGATTAACTTAACAGTAACTTTTGTTGTATCGCCTGGCATAGCCATTTCAACTCCTTCTGGCAATGTAACTTCACCAGTAACGTCAGTTGTTCGAACATAGAATTGTGGTCGATATCCTTTAAAGAATGGTGTGTGTCGTCCACCCTCTTCTTTGCTTAAGATATAAACTTCAGCTTCAAACTCTGAGTGAGGAGTGATTGATCCAGACTTAGCCAAAACTTGACCTCGTTCGATATCATCTTTTTCAACACCTCGTAAAAGAATACCAGCATTATCACCAGCTTCACCTTGATCCAATAATTTATGGAACATTTCAATACCAGTAACAACACTTTTTGATGTAGGTCGGATACCAACGATTTCAATTTCATCATTAACCTTAACAACACCTCGTTCGATTCTACCTGTAGCAACTGTTCCTCGTCCCTTGATTGAGAAAACGTCTTCAACAGCCATCAAGAATGGTTTGTCAGTTTCTCGAGCTGGAGTTGGAATCCAAGAATCAACTGCATCCATTAAAGCTTCAATAGATTTTACTGCTTCTGCATCACCTTCTAATGCTTTTCGAGCTGAACCTCGAATAATTGGTGAATTTGCATCATATTCATATTTCTTTAATAAATCTCGAACTTCTTCTTCAACTAAGTCTAATAACTCAGCATCATCAACCATATCGGTTTTGTTTAAGTAAACTACGATTGCAGGAACACCAACTTGGCGAGCCAATAATAAGTGTTCTCGTGTTTGAGGCATTGGACCATCTGGAGCTGATACAACTAAGATTGCACCGTCAGTTTGAGCTGCACCAGTGATCATGTTCTTGATATAATCTGCGTGACCAGGCATATCAATGTGAGCATAATGTCGGGTAGCTGTTTCGTATTCTTGGTGAGAAATGTTAATGGTAATACCACGAG
>CAZZEB010000076.1:0-5266 GCA_964652495.1 uncultured Gammaproteobacteria bacterium | reverse complement strand
CCTGAACTACCTCTTGGTAAGGATATAATTTCTGTAGCCTCAGGAATACCATGGTCTAATAGCTGCTGATAAACCCATACAGCACTTCCTCCCGCTGGATATCGGATAATCGCGTAGGGTTCAGAAATTAACTCTTTAGCCTTTTTTGCAATTTGATAAAGTCCATCATCGATGACATCCCGGGGGATAAAATTGAGCTGTCCTGCTAGAATTTTTAGTTTTTTAGGAGAAAATCCAGCATCGACAATTGCGTACCCAAAGTCAAAAGCATCTTGGATTTCTATTGGTAATCCACGTTTCTCAATTTGGTCGACAAAACGATTAATCGCTTCGATAGATTTAGCCATGGCCGGATTATATAATAAGTATCCTATAATATCAAAATTACGGGTTTTTAGAACCGCCATTTAAGCCTTTGGCGGCCATTTGTTGGAGCAGAGGAGTGTCGAATGAGTATTGAGTTTTCTTCTGATCTTCAGCTCGTTGTAAACCATCAGCGATTAATTGATCTAGTAACTGAGTGTAAGAAATTCCCTTGGGTTCGTACAAATAGAATGCCAAAGATCCAGGTGGAGAATTGACCTCGTTAATCCAGAATTTTTCTGTTTTAGGATCGACAAAGTAATCAATTCGAGCTACCCCGCAACCTTCTAAAGCTTGGAAAACTTTGACTGTAGCATCTTGAATTTGTTTCGCTAACTTGTCGCTAATCGGAGCAGGAATCTGACGGGTTAACGAAGCCATCCCTGCACCTTTTGATCCTTTGCCACCCCGAAGATATTTATCATCAAAACTTAACGCCTCACCACTACTAATTGGCATCTCGCAAACTGATGGAGTTACTTGTCGATAACCCAATGCTGCACAGTTCACTTCGATGCAATTTTGAAAGGCTTCTTCGATCAGAATTTTATCAGAGTAGACAGCGGCGACTTCGATATTAAATTGGAGCTCGTCATCATTATTTGCTTTGTTAATTCCTATGGTCGAACCGATGTCAGCTGGTTTTATGAAAACTGGATATTTAAACTCTTTTTTCACGAGTGCTAAACACGCTTTTGGATCTTCCCACCAATCTAATCGACGAATAGTAGTGAATTTAGCAACTGGTAAATCAAGACTTGTGAAAAGTGCTTTAGAGATGACTTTATCCATGGCCAGCGCCGCTCCCATCACATTGAGTCCGGTATAGGGGAGACCAATAGTTTCGAAAGCGCCTTGGATAGCACCGTCTTCACCAAATGAGCCGTGAAATAATGGCATGGCGATATCGAGAGGAGTGAATTTAGGGAAAACTTTAGTTTGGACCAAACCTAGCTGATTTTGGCGTTTTTCCAGAGTGACTTGCGGGTTACTCAGTAAAAGATTGTTGAGATTGCGATAATTTTTAAGATCTAAGAATTGATCCCCTGTATAAAACTGACCATTTTTAGCCACATAAACTGCTACAACATTATATTTAGACTTATCAAGATGCTCATAAGCTTGAAGGGCGGTTATAACTGAAACTTCATGTTCAGTCGATCTTCCACCAAAAAATAAACCGACAGTTATCTTTGACATAAAGTCATTATACAAGAAATGTTAGCTTGGGTGGACTGGAAAAATAGCTTCAAATTTAGTAAAATCGCCAAATGATTTTAGAAACTAGAAATGCAGGTCTACCCATTGGGATAGATTGGATGAATCTGACACCCGATCAATTAAAGGGAGAACGATATCGCTTAGAAACAGCACTTGATCGATATTCGATCTCTGAGCCAGATTCAATTAGAAGGTTGCCAAGTAATGAATCTGCTTATGTATGGCAGCTAATAGTGGCTGGTAGACAAGCGAAAAAGGTAGCTGAAAGACCTAACCCTTGGGTTAATGCTGATCAGTTAGATTTAATACAAGAAGTTGCTGCGAGAGGCACAGAGTTAATGACAATTAGTAATTTTCCTCTTGTTAGATCACGAGCTAAATTATTATTAAACCGTGGGTTAGATAGAGATGATTTAGAACAGGAGGGAATTCTTGGATTAATGCGAGCTGTAGAGAAATTTGACCCCGCAAAAAACTATCAGTTTTCCACTTATGCATGGAGATGGATAGATGATTTGATGCAATATGCTGTAGCTAGTCAATCTAATGGAATACAATTGACAAAACAAGCTGAGAGAAGCGTCCGCCAAATGCGACATAAGGTTGACCAAGTTATTGCTATAGAGGGCACTAAGAAGAATGATGAATTAATAGTCATTTTTGAGAAAGAGGGTTATAAAGATTTTGAAATCGAGGCATTTTTTAGAAGACCATTGAGATCGTTAGATGATGTCATTATAAGTGATAATTTTGATATTCCCCTCGGCCATACTATAAAAGATCCGAATTTGGGAGATAATCATACTGAAGAGACAGCTATTGAAAATATTTTAATTGGAGATCTAGTTGCACTATTAGACGAAAACGAAATAAAGGTTATTACTAAACATTTTGGGTTAAATGGAGTTAGACCTGTACCATTTAGTGATATTGCATCAGAAATGGGATACACTCGCCAAAGAACTCATCAAATTAAAGATGAGGCAATAAAAAAAATGCGCAGGTTCTTAGCTAGAGATTAAAAAATTATTGACAAGCAATTAAGCTTCGAGTATAAATCCTTCACTGCCAAAATTCATGGCTCACGAAACTGATAAAAAATTAGATTTAGTATTCACTCAGCTAGAACAAGAAGAACGCGAAAACATCGCAAGAATGTTGGAGCAAGCTGCAGCAGCCATTCGAGCTGATAATTTAGATAGCTCAGTGCATCTGCAAGCTAGTGCAAGTCAGGGAATTGGTCGACTTAGGTTTTTACGTGAACTTTCACCAACTATTCAAAATCGATTAGCTATAGTCGATGCACCAACTCCAGCAGCAAAAGTTAGTTTAGTGAGAGAAACTCCAAAAATAAAAAAAATTGAACCTGAAAAGCCAATTGAGGAAGCACCAATTCAACAGACGGTATCTTTGGTGCGAGAGACTCCAAAGGCTAAACGCGAGCCGAAAGAAAATAAGATTTCTATTGTTGATCTCCCTCCGCAACCAACTACCCCTAATTTGGAGGATCAGCCAGTCAAAGTTAGTAAACGAAAAAGTACCCTTTTAGAGAATCGATATAGTACTGATTTAAATAGTGCTAGACAAGAAAAAGCAGTATACGCATTACTAGAAATTAATGAAACAGGTGATAATTTTAAATATCCAGAAATTAAAGACTCAGTAATTGAAATTTATAGAGACTTATCCGGAGATGATCCATCGCCAATAATCCTGAATACAAACAAAAGGGTGTTATTAAGTCAAGTTCTCCCAGTAATTCTTTATAAATTACCCCGAGATATAAGCCCTAATCAATCTGTAAAAAATTATATTCGATATTTCCAAGAATGGTTCAACTGGATCGGAAACCAACCTGCTTATAAGGATTTATCTCGAGAAAATTTAATTAATATTTTACAGAGATCTGAGGGAGAAAATACTTTTAGAAGATTCGTTTTAGGGATTACTGAGGAGAATAATATCGTAGCAAATCCTGAAATTAAACAACCTGAAGTTGAGAATATTGCAGAACCGGAAAATTCATTGCTAACTGATTCTGAATCAGTAAATCAGGAAAAAGTTAAGGGGAGTTTAGGTGTATTAAGTCCAGCGCATTGGGCAGTTTTAGCATCTTCGATCTTATATCAATCAAATACCCAAGAGATACTCGGTGTTCAGTTAGATAAAGATACGAAAAAAGTATTTGAGATGATTCAGGAAGAACATTTACGGATGATTCCAGCAACTCCGGAAAATTTAAAAAAAGTCAAAGCTGAAGTTTATGCATATCTTGAACATTTTCAATCTCAGCCAGAGGAAACCTTAAAAACTTTGGATGAAAATGATCAGTATCAAGAAATATTAATGATGTTTTATGGTATTAAAAATGAGCAATTAGCGAAGCTATTTACATGATATAGTGATAAAAACTAAATAAACCTAAATGACTTTGTATCATATTGAGAAGGATCAGCATCATGAACAATTCGCACCTCAATCTGACACGCCGCTTCGACTATTATCTGTAGATGGATTGTTATATCCCGTAGCTCAGACTGTGATTGAACATACTGCAAGACTTCAGGCTTGGGGAGTCCGTCCTGAGGGAACTATTTACCGCCGTTTAGCAAGACACCAAAAATTGATTACAAAAACTTTTACTGGATTTAGAGATAATTCAAACATCGATGAGATGGCAGATAAATATCAAAAAGCGAGTAAATGGTTAGCAGAGAATAGCTTTAAAGATCCCAGAATAATGCCTTCTGCAGAGAGTTTTCGTGGGATCAATCAACTAATATTGTCACAAGGTTTTGGAGACTGGAGGGATCGACAGAGAACAGCTGCTTTAGAGAGGATTTATCGAACCAAATATTTGCAGCCAATGATCGACGCATTGATGACACAATTAGGGATTACTATTGATCAAACTTCGAATCAACCAATTGTAAATATGCAACAGATTGAGCGGGATTTCCGAGAAATGATTATTAATGGTTATCAAATAGATTTACCAAAAGTGACTGATTATATTAGTGGAGTAGCAGCAGATACTATTATCAATCCAACAGATAAAATTGTGATCGATTTTAGAGAGATGGAGAAAAAGGAGGATAGTCTTCCACTGCTAGTTGAACCAGAGATTTTATGACATATTAATCAAGAAGAAAAATTAATATCTCCCCAGGTTAAAAGAAAATACACCCGTAAAAATCAGAAAGTTGTTGATGACAAACCAGATCAAACTATAGAAGAAATTCAGGTTATTCAGGATGAACCAGAAATCGAAATTACTGAACTTGAAACCAGTATTATTTCAGCGGTTGATGATCAAATTATTGAGGCAACTGAACCAAAAATATTTGGAGAGCAAACTAAGAAGAGTCGACGACAAAAAGAATTCACTGAGATAGAGGAGGAGGAGGAAGTAATAACTAATCACTCATTTGATTGGAATCTTGATGATGAACATGTTTTTACAGCAGAGCATTTAAAGCAAACTTTAGAATTAATGGATATAAGAAAATCGAAAGCTAAACCAAAACAAAATGATAAGAATAATGAAGCAGAATTAACTCACAGCGTAGATGTGGTCGAATCATATTTTGCAGATGTAAGAAATTTTGATCTGATTGACGCCGATCAGGAGAAAGTACTTGGAGGTCGGATTCAATTAGCCGTTGAGCATCGTAAACAATTA
>CAZZEB010000075.1:3747-5342 GCA_964652495.1 uncultured Gammaproteobacteria bacterium | reverse complement strand
TACTATTCGCTTCCTCGTCAATTATATCTGCCGTTTATTTTCGATACTTTGCAACAATCCGCACATTTAATATCATTAGCATCAACTGTTATATTCATAGCAGTCAGTATTTTATTATTTAAAGCTAAAAATGAATCTCAAAAATTTACTAAAAAATCCTAAGACCATCATCACTCTCATTTTAGTCGTAGCTCTAGCTACTAGATTATTTAGAATCTGGGAACCTAATACCTATGTTTTTGATGAGGTATACCACGGATTTACTGCTAAAGAATATTTATTAGGACACAAAGAAGCCTGGGTTTGGTGGACCACTCCTCCAGCAGGAGTAGCTTATGAGTGGACACATCCACCGCTAGCAAAAGAGATCATGGCTGCCTCTTTAGGACTCTTCCAAACTATGGATCCTTGGGGATGGCGAATTCCTGGAATCTTAATGAATTTACTAAGTATTTACCTAGTCTATCGACTCGGACTTCTACTATTTAAAAATCACAATGTCGGGTTGATCGCTGCTTTTGCTTTTTCTATCGATGGCTTAAATTTTGTTCAAAGCCGTACCGGAATGAACGATTCTTATGTTGTCGCTTTTATATTAGCTAGCTTATTTTTCACTTTAAGTAAAAAATTCTTATTTGGAGCAATACTTTTTGGACTAGCTCTATCTAGTAAATGGAGTGCAATCTATCTATTACCGATCACTGTTTTCATTCTGATTTACTATAAAGCCCACCTTCAAGTTTTGTATTACTTATTTATTCCCTTCGGTCTCTATTTATTCAGCTATACACCTTTCTTTATGCACAATCTGAATCGAGATCAATTCATTGAATTACAAAAACAAATGTGGTGGTATCACACCAACTTGAAAGCCACTCATGAATATTCCTCACCTTGGTGGTCTTGGCCATTAAATCTGTATCCTGTGTGGTATAACGTTCAATATCTTCCTGCTACCAAACTACCAGACGGAACTGAAGTTCCCGGTGGAATTGGCAATATTTTTGCTTCAGGAAACTTAGTTGTATTTCTAATTGGATTAATCTCAATTATCTATTCAGGATTAGAATTACCATCACGATTTTTGAAGAAGATTGTCGAACACTCTGAACAATTAGAACAGGCTGTTCAAAATTACTTAACCATAACTACTGAAAAAATCCATATTCATCATAGTTTTGCCATATTAATTACTATTCTTGGCTATGCCAGCTTTTTATTACCATGGGCAATCTCACCTCGGATCATGTTTTTATATCATTACAGCCCGTGCGTACCATTCCTCTGTTTAGCTTTGGGTTATCAATTAAATAAATTCCATCAACAATCAGAATCAAAGTTTCAATTTTGGATTTTACTTGGATTAATGGCTATTAACTTCCTATTTTTATATCCGATGATTACAGGTATTCCATTAGATAGGGGATTAATGCAATTATTTTTCTTAACGAATTTGACTAAAAATCCGTTTATATAGGTCTAAGACAAAAAATTAACGAATCAATCGCTTTAGAGTTTTACCAGCAATAAAAGCTGGTAATTTTTTACCTGGAATCTGTAATGCAGCACCAGTTTGAGGATTTCGACCACGACGA
>CAZZEB010000075.1:0-3736 GCA_964652495.1 uncultured Gammaproteobacteria bacterium | reverse complement strand
CGTTTTCTAACTACAAAAGTTCCAAAACCACTAATAACTGTTTTCTCACCACGGGTTAAATTATCTTCAACAATATCAATTAAAGATTCGATCGCATCAGAAGCTGCTCTCTTAGTTAAATTAGCTTTCTTAGCCAATTTATCGATTAACTGATTTTTAGTCATGAACCTAAACTATCAAATGCACTCGTGTTTGTAAAGGGTTAGTTCTGAATCATTTTAGATAATAATTGTTGTCGTTCCTCTCTACTCAACTCTAAAGTCCAGCTCCAAGTCTTTTTATAATCATAAAAACCTTGCCTATTAGACTCAACTTCTACCTGTTTATCAGCGTAATCTTTTCCGTATAAATCTATCCAGGCATCATATAAAAATAAGTTCAATTTTTGATGTTCATCCAAATCCTCTAAACCAGTTACTCCAAACATTCACCTGTGACCTAATTCATGTATTAATGTTCCTAATTTGACCTCTTTAGGATAGTTATACCGCAACTTCATCGGATCAGTCACTGATCTACCAGATTTACTAATGCCATCAATTAAAATAGCTTCAATCCGCGTGTCTCGAAATTTCAGGCCCGAAATACTTTCTAATTTTTCGATAATTTGAGCACCATTAATCTGCCAAATATCAGTATATTCAGCACAAGATTCAACAAAATCAGTATTATCGATTTCAGGAATAAATTTGATAGAGATAGCCAAAGACTATCCTCCAGAAGTTAAGAATGAATCAGAAGCTCGTGTTTCTCGAACTGCAGTTACCCGAACTGCTCCAGGAACAATAACCTCTTTTTGAATCTGACTACCGATATCATGAACTAACTTTGGTAATTCATCATCTGAGATTTTATCTGGGAAAACAATAATTCGAACTTCCCGACCTGCTTGAACAGCAAAAGCTTTATCTACTTCGTCAAAACTAGTCGCAATTCGCTCAATATCTTGTAGTCTCTTAATATAATCTTGAACGTTTTCGTGTCGTGCACCAGTTCTTCCACCTGAAATAGCATCTCCTAAGTAAACACAGATCGATTCAACTGCTGAAAACGGCTCATCTTCATGATGTTCAGCAATACAATTGATAACTTTTTGAGGGAAACCAAACTTCTTTGCAAATTGAACACCTCTTTCAACGTGTGTGCCTTCATCCCAATCAGTCAAAATCTTACCGATATCGTGTAATAAACAACCTAATTTAACAACATTAACGTCAGCACCGATAATTCGTGCGATTTCAACACCAATTTGAGTCTCTTCTAAAGTGTGTTGGATCATATTTTGACCATATGAATATCGATATTTGAATCGACCTAAAATACCCATGATCTCAGCTGGCATGTTATAAACACCAACTGTATGACATAGCTCTTCTCCAGCTTTAAACATCAATTTTTCAATATCAGCTGTAGTTTGGGTAACAACTTCTTCAATTCTTTGTGGTTGGATCCGCCCATCAGCCATTAATCTCTCTAAAGAAACTTTGGCGATTTCTCGTCGAACAGGATCAAAAGAAGATAATGTCAAAGTATCTGGAGCCTCATCCATAACTACATCAACACCAGTAGCTTGTTCAAAAGCTTTAATATTCCGACCTTCTTTACCAATAATTCGACCTTTCATCTCTTCATCAGCCAAAGTCACTCGTGAAGTTGTGAATTCTGACACATAATTTGTTACTCCATGTAACATTGCATCAGCAAAAATCTCTCGAATTTTTTCATCAGACTGTAATTTAGCTTCCTCTTCAGCATATTTAATCTTTTTAGAGATCTCAGCAGCTAAATCTTTCTCAATATTTTCGAGTAAAATCTTAGATGCCTCATCTTTAGACATGCCAGAAGATTTTTCTAGCTTTTCGACTAATTCTTTACGTAATTTCTCAATTTGAGCTAAACGAGTTTCAATCTGTTGTTGTTTTTCTTGGTTAGTTCTTTCTCTTTCCTCTAAAATACCTTCTCTTTTAGCAAGTTCAGTTTCTTTAGCAAGAACATCAACGTTAACGACTGTTTGATTATTATTTCCTGAGTTATTCATATTTGATTGATAATTTCCAAATGACTTTTTCATAAAAAAACTACTAGTAGAGGAGACTCAATACATGAGAGTCCGAAACATGAATATTTAACTCAGCTGAATTTGCTGCCTAAAACTCATTTTTAAACCTCTTACTATAGGTACGCACAGATATTCTAATCCTTTTTAGGCTTTTTTACAACAACTATGTTTACTCAGGATATATCTCTTCTTCCTCAATAGAAGACAAACATTTAGCTACAACTTGTTTTGCCACATCGTAATCAAAACCTTTTCGCATCAAAAATTCTAATGCTTTCTGTTTTTTCTTAATTCCATCTAAACTGGACCAGCTAGACAATTTCTTTTGTAATGCTTTTTCAGCCAAAGATTTTTCATCAGTAGAGGAGTGCTCTTCGTTTAAAACCTGATCTATTACCGATCGATCAATCCCCTTCTTTATTAACTCTGCCTTTATCGCCAACTTACCCTTACTTTTACTTCTCCTACGAGCATTTACCCATGCTTCTGCAAAGCGAACATCATTTAGGAGATCTTTTTCGATCAATCGATCTATTAACATCTCTTGAACCATTCCTGAGATCTCTTCATCTCCTTTAACCTGTTTCTTAAACGATAATTGTTTTAAATATGTTCGGATTTCGCCTTCAGAACGATCTCTAACACTAAATAATCCATACATTCGCTCCATCAACTTTCCAACTTCGGTTTCTATTAATAAGCTATGAATTTCATCAGAAGCAATTTCTTTCCCAGGAACTAATCGGAATTTAACAATCGTATCTTCATCTGCCCCAAAGGCATACTTTCCATCTATATATAAGTTGTATCTTCTAGGATTCTTTTTTTGCTGTTCTAATAAAGTTATTTTCATGACAGCAGAGGAGTGGTCAAATTTTTTTAAAAGCAATCTTAGATGCCACCAATTTTGGATTAGAAACTAGACTTTCTCTTCATCAAAACCAGCTTCGTCATCTTCTTCATCATGCAAACCAACTTCAAGCTCTTGACCACTATTACGCTTTGCCCAAAGTTCTCGGATATCACTTTCTAATTTTTCAGTTTCTTTTGGATTCTCTTTTAAATACCCAATTGCTGCTTGTCGTCCTTGACCCAATAAGTTTTCATTCCATTTGATGAAAGCACCTGACTTAGTCAAAATACCTAGCTCAATACCAACATCTAATAATTCACCTTCATGTAACACTCCATTTTCATCCATATCAAATTCAGCAATTCTGAATGGAGGAGCGACCTTATTTTTTACGACCTTGACTCGATGTCGTGAACCGATAATCTGATCACCTTGTTTAATATTTTCAATTTTTCGAATATCTAACCGAACTGATGCGTAAAATTTCAATGCCATTCCTCCAGTAGTAGTCTCTGGATTTCCAAACATCACACCGATTTTTTGTCGTAACTGATTAGTAAAGATGACTATAGTATTTGTACTTGCAATAGCACCTGTTAATTTTCTCAAAGCTTGTGACATCAACCGAGCTTGCATGCCCATTACAGCATCGCCCATCTCCCCTTCAATTTCAGCCTTAGGTACCAAAGCAGCCACTGAATCAATGACCATCACATCAATACCACCTGAACGAATCAAGGTTTCAGCGATTTCTAAAGCTTGTTCACCAGTATCTGGTTGAGAGATCAATAAATCATCCAAATTAACACCAATTTTTAATGCTC
>CAZZEB010000074.1:0-5349 GCA_964652495.1 uncultured Gammaproteobacteria bacterium | reverse complement strand
CTACCATTAATATATACGACCAAAAACTTCTTACCGGAAATAACATCACATTATCTTGAAAAATTGTTGATAATCCTTTTAGGTAAGTTGAATATTTTGTTTCACCTTCAGCTAAAACACTAAAACCCGAACCGATTATTTGTAATGCCTGTTTTACATCCCGAAAGTTATACAAAATCTGACTCAATATATAAGGAGAAAGTATCGCTATAAAAACTGTTACCAAAATAAATATTTGCAGAAGATTAAGCCTCAGTTTTTTATGTAATATAAAAAGTAATCCAGTTGTTAAAAAAACTGTGTAAACCAAGTACAGTTCAAATTGGATTGCAGTTGCCACACCAACAACTGTTATTAATAAACCTTTAAAAGAATTTTGCGAATCCTTATATATCAGTCCTAAACCATAAAAAATAAACAACCATGAAATTATTGCTAAAGAAGGATTGCCTGCATAAATTGCGTACTGAATAACTTCATAAGAAACTGCATAAATTAATGCTGCGACTAATCCAACTCGTTTGTTGAAAAACAAACTTCCTATTTGGAATATTAGAAACACTCCTAAAGCATTAAATATCCTAAAAAATGATGAAACAATTAAAGGCTCACCTAAACCAATTAAATATAATGGTCCTAATATATACCAAAATAAAACACCATGATGCACCCCAGTTGGTCCCGCACCCGGTCCAATAATCTTAAAATCACCTTTTAAATAAATATCCTGGCTGACATACGCATCACGTGCTTCATCATATCCGAAATAAACCGACGGCCCAAAATGAATAAATCTAAAGATAATTGCTAAAACGAAAATTAGAATAATCCATTTATGTTTCTTATAAAATTGGCTGATATTTAATCTCATTAAAATTATTATGCAGTTCAGCTATTTCTCAAACAAGACATCAATCAAGCTATTTAAGGTATAATTAGCATATGAAAGAAACAGTCTTGGCTATTCCAATAGAAAGCTCACAAGCATTCTTATCTGCATTAGGAATTTTTGTTCGGTCTATATATAAAGCGACTGGACCCGTCAGAGAACAACGCTCATATGTCCAAAAGGCACTTGATAAAGGAGACATTGAAACTTTTTATCACTACAAACAAATATTACCGTGGTATTTAACTGTCGGATTACAACCAAACAGACTTCTTATTTAATAATTACAACATACAAACCCGGACTATTTAATTTTGCAGTTAAACCATTATTTATTTCAGTAGGTATTTGATCAACAGAAGATTCAGTTAACTTTAGAATCTGTCCCTTTTTCAAATCTGAAAATCGTTCTTTAAATTTACTCTCTGAAAAATCAAAAGTTAAATTAATACTGTTTTTAAAAGTTTTTTCCGAGGACTCAATTACAACTCCAGCAAAAGTTACTGAATTACCATTCGGACGAATTGGTGTAATCTTAAGATTATCTTCATCTGATTTATCAATTGAAATCTTTACTAAGTTCTCATCGGATCTTTGAAACGATTTTTGGCTATCACTAACATTAGTTTGTAAATCATCACTAAATCCAAATAAATATGGTTGTTCTTTACCTGTAAGATAATTCATTGATTTTGGTTTTTCGATTACGGTCGTGGTCTCGACCTGCTGGTTATGTTGCCAGAACAAAATCACTCCTGCTAATAAAATTAATATACAAACCCACCACCAACGTCTTAATAGTTTCATACTTTAGTTTCCATATCTGGCAAATTGTCAGGCAAACTGATATTAAAAATACTTCCGTGGTCTACATTCTGATATTCAATTGCTCCTTGGTGGGCATCAACAATTAACTTGGCGATATATAGTCCCAACCCTTTACCTTCTGTAAACTCTTGGCCAACTCCCGCAACCTTACTAAACTTTTCAAACAACATAAATTGCATCTTTTCAGGCACTCCCATACCCGTATCTTGAACCTTAATTGAAATAGACTCAATAATTCTTTCTAATTTGATCGTCACCTGTCCAGTCTTGGTAAATTTAATTGCATTATCGACTAAATTGCTAACCGCCTTTTGAATCAACCGTTGATCAACATTTATCTCAATCGGAGTTTCTGAAGCCTCAAAAATTAATTTCAAATTTTTCTCATCTGCTAACCTTCGATAATCCGTGACAACTCTAGTAATCAAATTATTTAAATTAGTTTTGGTAAATAATGGGCGAAGATGTCCGTTCTCAATCCCAGCAATTGTTGTTAAATCTTCTGATAAATGTTCCAGACGGCTAACACTTCTGACTAAATAATCCACAAATGTTCTAACCTGCAAATCACTGGCTTTTGTTGCAATCATATAGGCATAACTCCGGATAGCAGTTAAGGGAGTTCTTAACTCATGGGATGCAATTGAAATAAAACGATCTTTAAGCTGTCTAACCTCTTGGTCATGTCGATAAAGTTCTTCAATTTGAGCTTTAGCAATAACTAATTGATTAGTCTTTTCCTCTAACTCTCGGGTTCTCTCAATTACCCTATTCTCAACACTAACTTTTTCTTGGTGTTGCTGATTTTCAGCCTGTTCCAATCTTTGTAACATTGAGTTGATTGATAAACCTAATTTGGCTAACTCATCTTTGCCTTTAACCAATAATCTTTGTTTGGGATTTTCTTGAGTTCCGATTTCAATTACCTCTTCAGTAAATAATGCTAATCTAGACAAAATTAACCTTTCTACTAAAGTAATGGTTATCATTAAAATGATTAAACTAGTCACAATCATAAATAAAATATTGTACTGACTAGTAATTAACCCTTGCTGATATATCGCTCTATTTGATCTCAAAACAATTGAGCCAATATCAGCACCAGAGACATCTTTTAATAAAGTTTTAGCTAATACGACTCTATCATTTTGAGGAATAATTTGAACTCCATCTGTATCCGCTTTTATATTAATGTCATTATCAATATAAAAATCTAATTGAATATGTTCAGATGTTTTTGTCAGCTCTTCTTTATCCAACCATCGACCCATTACAAAAACCCCCAATGGGGGTGCTTGACCATTAGTAGGTAAAATTGGATTTGTGACTATCATCAGAACACCTTTCGACAACCGAATAACTCCCCGACCTTGATCAGTTCCAGCACTAGTTATTAAAGAATTACCGGGTTTTAACCATTGTTGAATTTCTGGATCCAGATCTGTAAATTGTCGATTACTTTGATCATATCCACTTGACCAAAATACTTGCCCCTGATTATCGATTATTGCCAAAACATCCAATCGATAATTGTGCATTACATCACCAGTTAAATTGGTATTTATATACTCTTGATTTCTATTTTGTATAAACTCGTATGAGTCATCCCATTTAGCGTAATCATAGTTAGCCGCATGAAGTGTCATCACCTCTTCATTAATATTGGATTGAACTCTCTTTAAATCTTGCTTTAATAGTTGCTGTTCTAGTTTTAAATAACCAGTCATTACCACCTGAGTAACGGTTACATATAACACTGATATTAAAAATACAAAGGTTAAACCTATAATTATAAAGGTCTTAAGGCGCAGGGACATTAATATAATCATACTACAGATTGACTCTTTTAAACCTGTTATCGTATGCTGGATTTAACTAGCCATTCGTTAATGGCGTACTGATATGACCATAGTAAAGGGAATAATTTTAGGATTGGTTGTAGTTGCCCTATTAGGGGGAATTGGTGCCACAGTTTATTTAGTAAACCAACAACAGGATATTCGTAGCCGAGCTCAATCAGCTTCAACTAGTCCTAGCCCAACAACTACTGCTACTGCAGCCGCTACTAGTACTCCAGCTAGTTCTTGCCAATCTCCTTCACAAGTCACAGTTTATGAATTTGAATATCCAGGTTGTAATGGTAGTAGCTGCTCCAGCGATCAAGCTGCTTGCGGTTGGGATGCTGTTAGTGGCGCTACTAACTACAACATAAAAGTTACAGAAATCGAAAGCGGTAAAGTAATTAAAGAAGATACAGTTCCAAGCTCTAATACTAAATATATCTTTAAAGTTACAGCTGGAAACTCCTATCGCTGCGATGTCAGTGCAGTTAACGCTTGTGGAACTGGAAGTGCTGGTAGTATGACCGGAGTTTGTAAAATTGAAGGCAGCATTGCCCCAAGTTCTACCCCTGCACCAACTCCTCCTCCGTCAGTCACTCCTATTAGCTGTGGTTATACTGGCTGTAGTGCCACAGTTCCATGTACCAATGGTTCAGTCTGTGTTCAAACAGCTAGTGGTCAAAATTATTGTGCTATCCAAGCCTTCGTCACTGCTTGCCAAACCAATCCAACCATCCAAAATTGTTGCCAACCACCTGCTGTTGCTACTCCAACCCCACAACCACAATCATTAGCTTGTGGTCAATCTGGTTGTAGCGAAACTAATCCATGTACCAAAGGCTATGTTTGTGTCCAAAGTGGAAATGGGCAAAATTATTGTGCTTTAGATAATCCAAAAGTTATTAACAACTGCCAACAAGGACCAAACCAAGTTAATTGTTGCCAAGTCCCTCCAGGCGGAGAGTTGTTAACTCGACACTTAGCAGTTGGATCACTATTATTATTACTTATTAGCAGCTTTGGTTTAGCCTTACAAACTAGAAAGAGGAAATAATGGATAATCAACCAATAATAACTACACCAACACCAAATGAGACAGTTCCAGTTGTAGCACCTACCGTTACTCCAGCTGCACCATCACCTGATGCTACAACACCATCTAGACCTAAATTCAATCAAAAAATTCTTATAGGTGGTTTTGCTTTAATAGTTCTTCTTCTCACTATTATTGGTGTCGCACTCAGCAGTATTAAATCCACAAATAAAACAACTCCACCAACAAATCAATCTAATGTTCCGAATTCTACATATATCAAAAATGAGGAAGTTATTGGACAAGTTGGAAACAAACAAATTACTGGAACTTATTTCAATGCTTATTTAAATAAGTACTATCCAACCTATTTTGATCAAGATAAAGCTACAATTGAAGAAATTGCTACTGATATAAAAAATAGTCTTTCAGCAAATGCTGCAATGGTCCTGGCAGCCAAAGATGAAAATATTATTACCGAAGCTGATTTGAACAATTATTTCTCGGATCCAAGCAGTCCAAATTCTAAAGATATAATAGATAAGATCAGAACTTTTATAGATTCAAATTCAGAAAAGATGGATTATTACATCTTAAGTATTTGGTATTACAATATGTACCTTCCAGAAATACCATTAGCTGAAGCCGAATCATTAGCACTGTCTAAAATAACTACTCTTCACAATCAAGTTCAAACTAAAAAAATTACTATATATCAAGCAGGTGATTTAATTACTCAAGATACAGAATTGGCTAAA
>CAZZEB010000073.1:0-5392 GCA_964652495.1 uncultured Gammaproteobacteria bacterium | reverse complement strand
TGATAAAAGGGGAGACAAGATTTTTATTAATAGGGGATAGAGTGGGAAAAAAGCGTAGTCTGATTTTTCTTGGTAACCGTTCTGGCTAAGTCGAAGATAATGACGTCCATCCCAATTTGAAAGCGAGTCAAGAAGTGTCGGGGCGCTACTGGGCCCGCTTTTGATATGATCAAAACCATAATTAAAAATAACCAGAATCAATAATATCCAAACTAGTTGGATAATCAAAACTAGTCGATACTGATGAATAAAATGTCGAAGATAGGTCATCATTTAGCAATTAAATTAAAATAAATAATTTGCCAAAGAGATTTAACTCCGTCTACCCAATTTATTTTTTTACCCTCTAGATAAGTCCTACCAGCATAAGAAATACCCACTTCATAAAGTTTCAGATTAGGGATTTTAGAAATTTTAGCCGTGATCTCTGGTTCAAAACCAAAGCGAGGACTTATAAGTTTTGGAGCTATTTTTCGGAGTAGTGGTCCGTTAAATAGTTTATAGCCGGTTTCCATATCTGATAAATTGAGATTAGTTAAAAGATTAGAAAATTGAGTAAGTAATAGATTTGCTTGGTAATGCCAAAAGTATAAAACACGATGGGGTAAGTGGGTAATAAATCTTGACCCATAAACGACATCAGCTTGATATTTAATAAAGGGCTCTAGGAGTTGAGGATAATCATCGGGATGATACTCCAAATCAGCATCTTGAACTAAGACGATATCTCCGGTGCTTTGAAGAAAACCGGCTTTAAGAGCCGCTCCTTTGCCGCTGTTTTTAGAGCGGCGAATTAAAATGATATTCTCACGTGGATGGAGTTCTGGTAATTTTAATAATTGTTGCCAGGTTTGATCAGTCGAGCCGTCATCGACAATTATTAATTCTTTTTTTAGTTTATTAGTTTTAGCGGAGAGAACTCGTTTAATAGTAGTTAAAATATAGCTTTGCTCGTTAAAAACAGGTATGACTATAGATATTGTTCTAGGTTGATTTGGCATCGGTTTGAAGATACCTGATTAGCTTTAGTAAGTCTAGTAGAAATATAACTAATCGGTTAATTTGCGTTATAATTGCGGTAAATATGACATATAGTGAACAAAAAATAGAGGAGTTGGAGAAAAGAATCTCAGTTATAGAAGCTCGTGATAAACACAAAGCCTTGGATAAAGGCTGGGAAACTAGTTGGACGAGACGAATGATAATAGCAGTCTTAACTTATTTAGTAGTCGTTCTTTATTTGCATTGGTTAAAGACGAATGATCCTTGGTTGAATGGTTTAGTTCCGGTTGCAGGCTTTTTGTTATCAACTTTAGCGCTCCCCTATTTAAAAAAATGGTGGCTTAAGAGTAAATCTATTTAGTAGTGGGCCAAGCAGATATCATAATTGATTCTCCTTGATGGGGTAGTTTTTGCCAAAGCTCTTCAGTAATAAATGGCATAAATGGATGAAGTAACTCCAGCATTATTCGATAAGAATTAATTAGTAAATCATAATATTTTTGACTGTTTTGATCGTTGATGCCAGTGTCGGTGATTTCAGTTTTAAAGAGTTGTTCAATATAAATATCAGCGAAAGAATGCCAGATAAAATGGTAGAGTTTATCGGCAGCTAAGTTAAATTCATATTTAGCGATATTAGTGGTAACTCCACTAATAAGTTCCTTTAATTCAGTCAGATATTTTCGTGCCAAATCGTTGTATTCGTTTTCTCCTAAATCTGAGAAAGCAATAAAATTATCAGCTAAGGTAGTATTCATAGTTTTTTTGAATTCAATAAAACGACCTAAGTTCCAGAGTTTATTGGTGAAGTTTCTCATGCCACGGATTTTATCGTCTGACATAGAGATATCATTTCCTCCAGCAGTTGAAAAGATTAGAGCAAAGCGAACAGCATCTGTACCATATTTGGCGATGACATCAACAGGGTCGATAACATTACCTTTTGACTTACTCATTTTTTGTTTATTTTCATCACGAACTAGTCCATGTAAGAAGACATCGCTAAAAGGGATTTGTCCTGTTAAATAAGTGCTCATTAGAATCATTCGAGCAACCCAGAAAAAGAGGATGTCATAGCCTGTTTCTAAAACATTTGTTGGGTGAAACTTTAAAAGATCTTCGGTTTTGTTTGGCCAGCCTAAAGTTGAGAAGGTCCATAAGCCAGAAGAGAACCAAGTATCTAGAGTATCAGAATCTTGTTCCCAACCGTTATCTATTGGAGCTGTCACTCCAACGTAGATTTGTTCACCTTTATACCAAACTGGAATTTGATGTCCGTACCAAATCTGACGACTAATACACCAATCACGGAGATTGTTTATCCAGTGAAAATAAATTTTAGAGAAATGTTCTGGCATAATTTTTATTTGACCAGATTGGACAACATGACTCATTAATCCTTTCAGTGTAACTAAAGAGTTTGAAGGAATACCATTGATCTCAGAGTGTTTTAAAATAAATTCTTTATTAACATCAACTAACCATTGTTTCTTGATCTGGGGTTCAATAATACCGTTACCGCGATAATTAGTAGCAATTCTGTGAGGATGATTTTCTTCGGTTTTTACAACTAAACCTTTCTGAGTCAGTTTTTCAATGATTAGAGGACGAGCTTTTTTGATATGTAGTCCAGCAAATTCCTCCGCAATTGGAAGTAATTTGCCATTAAAATCAATAATTTGTTGGGCATCTAAATTATGTCGCTGAGCGATTTCATAATCTGTTTTATCGTGCCATGGTGTAATGGTCATAACTCCAGTTCCGAATTCCATATCGATTGCTTCGTCTTTTATGACAGTAGTAGTAATCGGTCCGTTGATCCATTCAAGCTCAATTTGTTGTCCGTGCGCATACTCTGTATAACGAGGATCTGCGGGATGCATAACCACATATTTATCACCGAATTTAGTTTCTGGTCGTGCTGTAGCAATCACGAAGGGCCCGTATTGTAGATAATAAAAACTGGTTGTTTCATCTTTATATTCAATTTCATCATCAGAAACAGTTGTTTGAAGTTTAGGATCCCAGTTAACGATCGTTTCTCCCCGATAAATTAGACCATCATCATACATTTGTTTGAAGGCGGTTCGGACTGCGAAATTGCGTTCTTCATCTAAGGTATAAGCCTCTCGAGACCAATCAACAGATGCTCCCATTGATTTGATTTGAGAGACGATATTGTTGTGGCTTTGCTGAGCAAAATCATTAACTCTTTTTAAGAACTCTTCTCTGCCAAGATCGTAACGAGTTTTTTCTTCTTCTTTATAAAGAATGCTTTCGACTTTAGATTGAGTGGCAATAGCGGCGTGATCTGTACCAGGTAACCATAATGTGGAATCGCCTAGCATCCGATGGTGACGGATTAAGATATCTTCAATAACGAGCATTAAGGCGTGACCGATATGAAGATTCCCTGTAACATTTGGTGGTGGTAGAACGATGGTATATGGTTTGCCGTTTGGATTGATTTCTGGTTTAAAATAACCAGACTCTTCCCATATTTGATACCATTTTTTTTCAACTGTTAGTTGGTTGTAAGCTTTATCCATTATTTTTTTCTCTTTGCCAAGTACCATCTGACCACCAACCATCATTACCAATCCGTTTAAGACCTTGAGGTGTAAGCTTTATCCGCTGACCTAATGATTGGCCTCTAAAGGTTATTTCTATTTGGGCGTCAGGAAAAACCTGTTGTAAAAATTGATTAGCTGTAGTTTGTTTTATTTCGCCGTTTTGAGACAGATCAGTCCGAACAGTTTGATTATTAAGGCTTGGTATATTCTGAGCCATATCAATAATGCAGCTCTCCATCAAGGTGTATATGAATGGTCCTAATTCATTTCGCATAAAAAAACACGCTACTCCCATTGATTGGGACGAGCGTGTAAGCTTGTGATGAGCTTGTCGAATCGTGGTACCACCCAAATTTATTCTTAATTAATGCTATTACGGGCGACCCGATCGGTTCTACTTTCTGCTGATTTCTTCCGATAGCTTCTCGGTGACTAGTCGAGTTAACGCTTTAGGGTATTTTAAACTTTTTGTTAATTTAATTCAATCTTTTCGAAAGATCTGGTTGGATATAACGGAGACGTTGTGGGTTGGATGAAAAAGTGATTGATTCGCAAACTAAGAACGTTATAAGTGTATTTAAATAACTTTGGTCATATATGCGGAAGATATCTAATTTATCACTATTTTTAGGGATTATATAGCCGTTAATAGTAAACCCAGCGGAGCTGATTTCGCTGATAATGCCTTTATCGAATATATTTGCACCGATGACGTAAACTTCTTTTTGAGACATGCTGGCAATTATAGTTAGGATGAATTAAATAATCAAATTTTAGGATAATTCTAAGTTGGGATTAGCTTGAATGGATAAGGGGTTTTCCGATTCTGGATGGAAAAAGGCGGCTGCAGCGATCATAACAGCATTGTCCGTACAGTGTTTTGGATTTGGTAAGTGAAGGGTAATATCTGAAAATTCTTGCGAAATTATTTTTGAAAACTCTGTTTGTAATGTATTGTTAGCAGCAACTCCACCGGCGATCATCAAATGTTTCACTGGATGAATCTTTAATGCTTTTTTAGTAGTTCTTATTAATGACTGAATAATTGTTTTTTCTAATGATGCGCAAATGTCTTTAGTTTGTTGATCTGTGAGTTGAGTACTGCCTAGTTGTCGAACTAAATTGGCAACAGCAGTTTTTAAACCGGAAAATGAGAAATCAAGATCATTAGAATCCAGCATTGGAATTGGTAAAGGATAATGATCCGCATTGCCTTCTGCTGCTAGTTTAGATATTTTTGGACCCCCAGGATAGGGTAGATTAAGAAGTCGAGCGGATTTATCAAAACATTCGCCAGCAGCATCATCTCTGGTTCCTCCTAAATATTGATATTGATAATAATCAGTAAATAAAACTAAATCAGTGTGACCTCCAGAGACAAGTAGCCCAAGACATGGGAAGGATGGGGTATCGACTTCCGGCTTCTCACTTTGGACTTCTGTAATATCTGAATTTGGATGACCTTGGACGGTTTGCTGAGTTTTGATCCAATTAGCATAAAAATGACCTATAAGATGATTTATTGGGATCAATGGCTTATTCCAAATTAGGCTTAGAGTTTTTGCTGTTTCAACTCCTACTAAGAGAGATCCGATTAAACCAGGTCCTTGAGTAACGGCAATAGCATCAATTTGATCTGGTGATAATTTGGCCTGATTTAAAGTCTCGGTGATAACCGGAATAATTGATTCAAGTTGTTGGCGGGCAGCTTCCTCAGGAACTACTCCACCCCACTTGGCTTGGAGTTCTGCAGAAGAAGCGACGTTTTCAGCAAGAATAGAGATATTTTCACCATCTTTAATCAAAATTGCAGCTGC
>CAZZEB010000072.1:0-5409 GCA_964652495.1 uncultured Gammaproteobacteria bacterium | reverse complement strand
GTTGATTTTGAAAATTATAAAACTGTAGTTGTAATTCATCCTCATCCCCACAAAAATCTTGATCGATAAATCCAGCAGTACAGATTAAACCCTTTTTCTTAGCAGTACTGGAGCGGTCTTTAAGAAATAACATGTAGCCTTTAGGGATTTCGACAACAATATTTACTGGGATACGTTCCACAGATTGAGGAGGTAGGATAACAGTTGTTCGGGCAATAACATCAAAGGCTACAGCACCGCTGGTGTGATATTCAGGTAGTGGTAAATCTTTATCGATCCGTTTGATTTTGACTTTCACACATTGAATATAACTAGGTTATTTAGTAATGACAAGTGCCAATATCTTTAAGCAGTAGCTAAATATGACCGAATAAAGTTTATGCTAGATAATTCCATGATTCTACGAATACTGGGCGGTATAGTATCTAAAATAGCTCCGAGATCAATAGGTTTATTAGTATGAGATTCTAGGCTAATAATCGGATTAACATGAGCATCTTTACGTAGTCTATTAGCACAAACAATCGCCACTGTTCCGACTTGATCATAAGGCCGGTCATAGTAGACCCCTTCAACTTCTGTCACAATCTCCGGAATATCCTGATCCCCGCCTGAATAGGCAAAAAACACCTCGTATTTGCCATTAAATGCCGCCCTTGAAGTGCCAATAATTCTTGATTTAGCTGTGCATTGCTTACGATTTAAACTGATAGCAGTGGCTGGAAAAAGATTGGGATTATATGGGGTATACATTAATGGTTCATACGTTACTAATTGATCCATAGGACTAAGTGAGGTTCGGTAGAGATATTTACGATCTTCGTTTTCTAAATTCTCAATGTATGCAAGATTTATTAATCTTAAACTTGCCAGAATATTTGGACTAAAACTCTGATCTAGTTGATCCTGAGCTTCATTAGTAGTTAAAGCAGTATTTCTGAAAGTTCTCAGCAACTCCCCAAATGCTGGGTCGTCAGGATTAATCCTTGTGAAACCTGGCTCTAATTTTCTTCCCAAGCGGGAATCATTTACATAGTAGCTTGGTTCTTTCGATGTTCGCATATTAATTTAATTCACTTCCTGTTGGTATCCATAATTTGTGTAAATTTCTTGTTCTATGAGCCACTTTGGCTAGATATCGATCTCGAGTTGTAAGATAATTTACGATTGCTGATGAAGCAGAGTCAAACATTTGGGACTTAGCTAAATTAGCTGAAGTCATATATGAGTAACTAATTGGATGATTTGCAGCAGTTTGAAGAAAATCTCTCGTCTTTACTTCAACTAAAATCGCTAAGTCATAATCTGGACTAAAGTAATAGCCCTCAATAGTGGCTGCCCACTTATCTATATTAACTGCTGCGTGTGTTACTTCCAGTTGTCGTTTAGCAGAGTTAAGTATAATTTTTTCTGAAAGCGGGTAGACTTGACCACGGCGATTTATTTTTCTAATTTGTTCTAACTTTAAAGGTTCATACTCATGCATGATTACATGACCACTTTTATTTTTCTCCACACAATATCTAGGAGTCATAGGGTTAACTTCATCGCTATGAGTCGCAACAGTACTACTAATTACCATTAGATAGACCTGACTTAAATCCTCATGAGAGGGAAAATTCCAAAATGGATAATCTCTGCCCGACCCGTATAGTGTCTCTAAGACAGACATTTTCTGAGCTGGATGATGATTGACGCAACCAGGTAATAATATTGCGTCAAATAGTTTTTGGGTAGGAACGCTTGCGATAAGTCTTTCACCACTCATATCCTATAATTATACTATAGATGATAGGTTTTAGTAAATTCTTTTACTAGCAGCTCTTAAAAACCCCATAAATAACGGATGAGGATCTAATGGACGAGATTTTAATTCTGGATGGAATTGAGTGGCGATAAAAAATGGATGATTTTTTAATTCAATAACTTCAACTAATTTATTATCTGGCGATGTTCCAACTACTGATAATCCAGCTTTCTCCATTTTTTTGCGATAAGCATTATTAAATTCATATCGGTGACGGTGCCGCTCGGAGATCTTAGCCTTACCATATAAGGCTCGACTTTTACTGCCAGCTGCTAAGATACAGTCCCATGCTCCTAATCGCATAGTTCCACCATATTCATTAGCTAGTAATTTTTTCTCCTGATCAGGCATGATGTGGATGATTGGATCTTTTGCCTTTGGATCAACCTCAGTGGAATTAGCATCTTTTAGTCCTAAAACATTTCGGGCAAACTCGACACTAGCTAACTGCATGCCATAACATAGTCCTAAGTAAGGAATTTTATGCTCTCGACTGTAACGAATAGCTTCTAGTTTACCTTCAATATCTCTAGCACCAAATCCACCTGGGACAATAATTCCTTGATATTCAGCTAACAAATCCGGATTTTTGATAACTTTGCTAGCATCAATCCAGGCTATTTCTGGTTTAATCCCCAATTCTGCTCCTGCATGCTTCAGCGCTTCAATCACTGAGATATAAGAATCAGCCAAAGTATAATCACCAGTCGCAAAGTATTTCCCGACAATCGCGATTTTTAAATTGGTTTTGGTATTTTTAATATTGTTCACAAACTTTTGCCAATCAGCCATCTTGCTGGCCTTAGCTGGTAAATGAACTTTAGACAAAACTCTTTGTGTTAATTGTTGTTGATGAAAATTTAACGGCACATCATAAACCGAAGCGACATCTGGTGCTGAGATAACATCTTCTGGTTCTAAACCAGTAGATGTCGCCAGCTTCCGAATTCTAGGGGCATCAAGCGGAGTTTGAGCCCTAGCCAAAATAATATCTGGTTGAATACCAACTGCATTTAAATCTCGTACTGACATCTGGGCTGGTTTACTTTTCATCTCACCGATGGATGGGATCACTGGTAAATAAGTAATATGTATATGCGCCACATCTTCTGGTCGTTTTAACTTTAATAAACGATTAGTCTCTAAGAAAAGCATATTTTGATATTCACCAGCAGTTCCACCAATTTCAATCAAAACGATCTCGGCATTTTTACTTTTTCCTGCTAAATTAATTCGGTTTAGAATCTCTTGGGTGATATAACTAACAACATCGACACATTCGCCACCGTATTCTAAATTTCGCTCCTTTTGAATAACATTTAAATAAATACTGCCTTGAGTCGCGATACTATTTTTATTGAGTGTTTCATTTAGAAATCTTTCGTAATGCCCTAAATCTTGATCAGTTTCTGCACCGTCATCGAGGACAAAAGTTTCTCCGTGTTCAATCGGATTCATTGTTCCAGCATCCACATTTAGATAAGGATCCATTTTAAGAGGAACAACTTTATAACCGGCAGATTTTAAGAGTAGACCAATCGAGGCAACCGCGATGCCTTTACCGATACCAGAGATAACACCACCACTTACAAAAATATATTTCATGAATGTTCATGGGGGAATACCTAGGATCGAGTTTTTCTCCCCCATGCGCTCGCCTTAAAGGCTTCCGACCCCCTCTTCCAAATGATATTTCTTGACTAGCAAAGCTATATCAAAAAATAAATTTAGTAACTAATCAACGAGTCTAGCTGACTAACCAAAACCAATCAAGAGATTAAACTAAGGACTGTGTTAATATATGGTGTACTTTGCCCACTAATCGATTTATTAGTTATTTCGGACGTAAATGAGTTAACCAAAAACCAATTAATATTACGGACCACCAACCTATTTGAGAAATAATTGTGGTTATCGTCATCACAATTTTTGTTTCCAATGAAATAACTTGCTTTGATTGTTTAGCTATTAGTGTTAAACGATTTTTTAGTAGATGCAACCAAATACCATTGATACCAAGTAGTAAGACTAAATATAACTTACTCTGAAGAGTCACGGATCTGGGCCAATGCCAATCAATAATCCAAAATCCACTTATGATAGCTCCAAACCAGCCTAGCCAAATCAGTTTTTGAGTAATATTTGCCAGGGATAATACTTCACTAAGGGTTTTACGCTTTAAAAGCCAAAGAAGACCAAATATATCAATTACAATAACTGCACCAAAGCCAATAATTACCGATATTAGATGTATAAAGACTTCTATCTTTTCCATTAAGATTCAGGTTCGGCAGCAGCTTTTTCAGCTCCTGGTTTGGTCCAGGTAGCATAGTCACAGTTTGGATAATTTTTACAACCATAAAACATTCGTCCTTTTTTCGTCCGTCGGGCAACTATTTCTCCGCCATCTTTTGGACATTTAGCTTCAATCTTCTCCTCGATCGCCTCGGTATGTTTGCACTCAGGGAATCCGGAACAAGCAAAGAATTTTCCGAATCGTCCAGTTCTAACAACTAAAGATTTGCCACATTTTGGACAATTCCGATCACTAACTTCAACTTCCACTTTGACTTTTTCAGCAGTATCTCGAGTTAGGGCAATTTTTTGCTCAAGTGGTTGATAAACTTTACTTAATGTTTGCTGCCAAGGTTGCTCACCCCGGGAAATTGCATCCAAGTTCTCCTCCATCTCTGCTGTAAAGGTGTAATCAAAAGTTTCAGGGAAGTGTTGCACTAAAAAGTCGCTGACTGTCATTCCTAAAGAGGTTGGCAAGAATTTTCGTTCTTGGCGTTCAACATAAAATCGCTCCTGAATAGTTGATAAAATTGGAGCATAAGTTGAGGGTCGGCCAATTCCTAACTCTTCTAATTTTTTAACTAAAGTAGCTTCAGTAAATCGAGGTGGGGGTTCAGTAAAGTGTTGTTCAGGTAATAATTCTAGAAGATTTAAGCCTTGGTTAACAGATAATTGAGGCAAAATTTGTTGTCGATCTTGCGGAGAATCGGTTTGATTTCCCTCTGTGTCTTCTTGAGCTTTGTCTGTTGTTCCTTTGTTAACTCCGTATAATTTTAACCAGCCATCAAATTGAATTACTGAACCGGTGGCTTTTAATAAATAGTCGCCAGCGCTGACTTCAATAGTGGTTTGTTTGAGAATAGCTTCAGCCATTTGAGAGGCTAATAATCGCTTCCAAATTAATTCGTATAAACGTTGATGATCTTTGGTAATATTGACCCCTTCCAAGGTTGCAGCGGTAACAGATAAATTAGTCGGTCGAATCGCTTCGTGAGCTTCTTGGGCATTCTTAACTTTAGATTTAAATTGACGAGGAGTTGCCGGTAAATATTCTTTACCATAATTTTGAGCTAAATAATCTCGACTAGCAGCCAAAGCTTGGGCAGACAAATTGACAGAGTCAGTTCTCATATAGGTAATAAAACCTTGTTCATACAGATTTTGAGCTAACATCATGGTTTTTTTAGCTGAGTAACCTAATCTATTTCCAGCGGTTTGTTGTAATGTTGAGGTAGTAAATGGTGGGGAGGGATTTCTTTTGACTTCTTTTTCAATAACATTACTAACCTGATAACTAGCATTTTGCA
>CAZZEB010000071.1:0-5447 GCA_964652495.1 uncultured Gammaproteobacteria bacterium | reverse complement strand
ACGCGCCACGAGCGATTAAGTATAGATTGCCGCGTCGAAGACTCCTCGCAATGACACCCAAGAGTATTCTTGATTCTCGAATCTGGATTCTTACTAAACAGGCGACAAGCTGCTAGCTAAAAGCTGCCTGCTGCCAGCTCCTACCACCTATACCCTCTTAAATTAGTCTTTCCTTACAAAAAGATGATAAAATACAGCCGATGGTAATTCGTTTAGCTGCCCTACTGTTTTTAATTATTTCTAGTATCGGATCGTTTATTAATCCTACATTAGTTTCTGCTATTTATGACCCGACAACTGTCGCCAATAATCCCTATGGAATTCATTTAATTAGTCCTACCGCCGACGAATCTGTGCCGGCTGGTGAATTAGTGAACTCTAGTGGTGGCGATTGGGGTTATGTGACAATTTTGATAACCAGAAAAGATAAAGATCAAGTTAAATGGCAAAAATTCTTCGATGACTTGAGACAAAGACATTTAATACCCTTAGTTCGACTGGCCACTGAACCAGAAGGAGAAAACTGGAAACGTCCTGATGAAGGCGAAGAAAAAGTCTGGGCTGATTTTCTAGATAGTCTTAACTGGCCAACAAAAAATCGCTATGTCATTATTTATAATGAACCAAATCATAGCCGTGAATGGGGTGGGTCGACTGATCCCGCTAGCTACGCGCAAGTTTTAGATAAAACCATATCTGCTTTAAAAGCTAAAAATCCAGATTTCTTTGTACTAAACGCTGGATTAGATGCTTCTACTCCCCACCAAGTTCCAGACTATCATGATGAAATTAAATATTTACAAACCATGGCACAAACTGTTCCAGGAATCTTTGATAAACTCGATGGTTGGGTTTCACACTCTTATCCAAATCCCGGATTTGTTGGCTCTCCAGACGCAACTGGTCGTGGAACTGTCCGGACTTGGGAATGGGAACTAGCTCAAATTAAAGCGTTAGGCGCTACTAAAAACTTGCCTGTTTTTATCACTGAAACAGGTTGGCAACACTCACAAGGAATTACTGAAAATAAGAAATTACCTAATCCAGAAACAGTTGGTAAATATTTAGAAACAGCCTTTAAAAACGCTTGGAATAATCATCAAATTGTGGCTGTTACACCCTTTTTATTAAATTACCAAGATCCTCCATTTGTTAATTTTTCCTTTAAAAAATACACCGGAACTAATAAACCTGACCAAGTCTTAGCAGCTCAGTATCCTGAATATCATGAGCACTATCAAGCAATGGCTAATATCCCTAAGGGAGCTGGTAAACCAATTCAGATCAACCAGTCTCAGTTATTAAAAGGCGAAGTTTACCATTCCTTAGTGTCTGGAGAAAAATATCGAGTTGTTTTCACCTTTAAAAATACTGGCCAATCAATCTGGAATGAAGCTGAACCAATTAGATTAGAAGTATTAAAAGGGCAGCTCGAACTAGATATCGTCAGTACATTAATTACCACTTCTAAAGTTCACCCTGGAGAAGAAGCCAGTTTCGTCCTAACTTTTCAAGCTCCAAGTAATGGCCAATATAATGTTGCTTTTAATCTATATAATGGTCACCAAATATTTGATCAAGCTCCATTAGAGTTTACAACTAATGTCCAATCACCAGTGAGCCTTCAAGTTAAAGCTTCATTATTATGGAAGAAGAATTTCAGTGGAGAATATAATTTAAAAATCGTTAATGAGTTTATCGATATCCTTCAAAAAATAGTTATGAAAGATGATGGCAATTCCAACTCCATCGGGATAAACAGTTTAGTTCCAGATTATACTTACGATTTTACTTTAAATAAACCATTTTACAAACCAAAAACTATCCGTCAAACAGTCAGCTCAGGTGAGAATACATTAGACTTCGGTACATTAGAACCAGATATTAGCTCAGCTATATTAAAACCACAGGAATTGTGGCAACTATTGCCCTTCGCCAATTAATAACTATACCTTGCAAAATAAGATCAAATAGTATTAACTCATTTTATTATGGCAGAGAGCTTAATATACATTAATCCTGAGATTAATACGGGTCATATTCAAGAAGCTAGTTTCGATCTACTACATGACAGTAAACGTGTAGCTGAAAAGGTAATCGATTCAATCGAAGTTATCCATCCAGACGATAACGAAATCATCGATATGTATAATGTTGCTAAAGTTGTCTCATTACACACTATAGATCCCCGACTAAGAAGAAAATGGGCAAATAGTGAAATATGGGTCTCACGTTTGCTTCATATGAGCAAGCTAATCAATTTTGAAGCGAAGGGGTTCTCATCACCTGACTATAAACCTAATAGTGTCGCCATACCTGCTAAATCGGTTAGAAGCGAAGTTGAAGAATATTGGGAGGATAGATTTAAAGCTGTAGCTTCATTAATCACCATTATGTCGAATCCTCCATTTGATACCAGATCAACAGCAACTAGTACCTTTTATCAAAGTCGTTTAATGCGGCGGGCTTTAGCTAAACATATCTATTAATTAGGGTCACTATTTTCGACTAGAATCTTACTCTCAAATCAAGTACAATATGCCTACGCATACGCGTAAGTTTTGGTGGTGTTAGCTCAGTTGGTTAGAGCGCCGGTTTGTGGTACCGGAGGTCGCCGGTCCGAATCCGGTACATCACCCTCAAGATTTAGAACTAAAGCATCAATATAATTTCTTTTGCATTCTATTAAATTTACTACCATCCCAATCAGTAGCAATTTCCATAAATTCATAACCATTTTTCTCATAAAAACCTCTCGCATAGAGAATCACACCCGCCTTAATTATTTTATTCCCAGTTTGATTAACATAGTCTTCTTCCAGTGTCTTTAACAACATACTACCAATACCCTTTTTCGTCTCGTTAGGAGAAACATACATATGCCTAACCGAATCCCCCAACCAGCCTCCACATCCTAGGATTTGATTATTTTCTTCAGCGATAAAAAAACTTTCATTTTTAATCATATCTTCTAACTCCTCAGGTTTAATATCTAATAATAATGTTTCTACTTCTTTTAAAGAATAAACTGCTGGTGCAAAATGTAAAAAGGTGCTTTTTCTGATCTCAAGTATTTTAGAGATGTCACCTTTTGTGGTATGTCGAATATTAATCATAATCAAAGTATATCAAATATAGAATAAGACTTCGGATATTTAGAATCTATTAACTCAACATACTCCAAACGTCATCATCATTCAAAGTCTTAATAACATCACCTTGAAGGGTTGTAGCTGTTGAATAATAAAATGCATAATATAGCTTATAAAAATTTATATATTTTCTAATATCTGGATGATTTTTTTCTACTAAGCTTGTATAAAAGTCTAGGTCGTCTTGAGTAAAGTTATTTTTTGGAGCACGGAAAGCTAAACTAGATAAATCTTGCTTTGAATCCCCTACGACAGCATGAATTCCAAT
Source organism: uncultured Gammaproteobacteria bacterium (assembly GCA_964652495.1). GTDB lineage: Bacteria > Patescibacteriota > Microgenomatia > Daviesbacterales > UBA10151 > CAYTXH01. The sequence continues at coordinate 2,027 of CAZZEB010000071.1, read as the reverse complement.
ATCTAATACACCAGTTACTTCAAAATCATCATTAAACAAAACATTCTCATAGAAATAATCTCCATGAACGAAATCTTTATTTTCATAGCTCATGCTTGTTTTAATAAAGTCTTTAAACTTCTCAATTTTAAATTCTATATCTGAAATATTATTCCTTAAATTATCTTTATCTAATTCAGTTCTAAAATCTATCACTTTTAATAAATATTCTTGCCAAGATTCTGCATTCTTAGAATAAGATGTTTTTAATAAATTGCCATAAGGACGATCATTAAATTGAACTTTTCCTAATTCCTTTGCAGCAAAGTAATAACTTTCCAACATTTTCTGCCTCTGAATAACAGAAGCTTTCATTAATAATTTAGACATTGGTTTACCACCAAGTTTTTTCTCAATTGTATAAAGTGACTTTTCTTCACTTACAATTTCTATTATTTCTGAAAGTGCAAAAGGTAAAGATGACTTAACAAGAGCTCTTTGAATCTCTTTAACTGCCCTGACCATACTTTCGTTTATATACGGATTAGTATAAATTTTTACAACTTGCCCTTCTAAATATTCAAAAACATACCCTTCGCCTCCTTTTCCAAGCAAAACTGGATAGTGAATACCTAACTTATTAAGAACGTAAGTAACTACAATTGGATAATCTTCTCCCATATTGGAAAAGTATATCAAATAACATGAAAACTTATTTCGATAGAACTAATACATAAGCTAATTACTCTAAATAATCATCATTGAGACACAAAAAAGAAACTTATATAAATATATTTTCTTCAAAAAACTTCTTTGTAGTAGGCCATAATGACAAGTTCTTCATTTCTTCTCGGGTAAAGAACTTGGCATCTATTATTTCTGAAGCATCAATTTTCAATTCTCCACCACTAATATTACATTGCCACCAATATGTGATTTGGTCTTTTATATCCCCAGCGGTCTCAGCTATCTCTTGAACTGGTTCTACCTCTAAGTTCAATTCCTCTCTTATCTCTCTTTTTAAAGCTGTCTCTTTATCCTCTCCTTCTTCTATACGTCCTCCTGGCGGGTAATAATATCCTGTATACTCTCCAAAATCCTTAACAGCACTTATTAAGAGGTACTCATTTTCATTATAAGTATTCCTTCTGCTAATAATTCCAACAATTACTTTTGACATGATTTTAGATATTGATACGCCTCTTCATGAACTTTTTCATAATCTACACTTAAATCAAAATATTTCAAACCATACTTACTACATTCATCCTCAATATATTTGCTATCAGCAATAATTTTATTCGGTAATTCGCCCAATTCTCGCTCTTCTAATTCATCGATCCACTGATGGTTGCCTTTATGAATTTTAAGCTGACCAATATCAATTTGAGAGAAACCTAGAAAGCAAGCTATAATCTCATAACTTTTTGATAGCTCAACAACATGCTCAGGCAAAATCAGATCGCCTTCATAAACAAAATCTTTGACACCTAACTCAATATTTAATTTAATAAAATTCTCTAAATGAGGAAAGAAATTCTCAGCTTTTTTTACAATAGATAATCTAGGATCAGCATCATCTTGAGGCTTAACAAACTCTTTCATTAGTCCAACTATTACATCAGTACTAATTACCGATATTTTATTATTATCTAAAATTTTTGAGGCCAAAGCACTTTTACCAGTTCTGACTGCTCCACCAATTAAATAAATCATATCCATATAGTATAACAATGATTATCTAATGCTAAAATAAATAGACATGATTAAGACAATAATTTTTGACTATGCAGGTGTTATAACCCCTACCAGAGATAAAGCGTTTTTTGCAGAACAAAACCATAAACGCTTTAAATTAACATTTTCTGAACTGATGGATGTTCTCTATAAAAACTGGGATGATGCAGCTATTAATAGAATTTCTCCTAAAGAATATTGGCGATTATTAAGCAAAGATTTAAATATTGATGAAGTAGAGTTAAGAACGAGCATTATTAATACTTTCCCTATTGAACCTAAAATCATTGAATTAATTGATAAATTAAAAG
>CAZZEB010000070.1:0-5484 GCA_964652495.1 uncultured Gammaproteobacteria bacterium | reverse complement strand
TTATCTTCAACGCTTTTAGTAACGATATCGGTCCATTTAACTGATTGAGTAGTAACTGAAAAAGCATTTCTTTCGACTTTAGAAACGTTAAGTAAATTTTCGATCAATGAAGCTAATTGTTTAGCACTGATCATGACTCGATCTAAGAAATCGAGTTGTTCTTTCTTAAGGGTGTTTTTATTCTCATCAAGAAATACCGATAGATAGCCGATGATGCTAGTTAGTGGTGTTCGAAGCTCGTGCGAGGCCATTGAAACGAAATCGATTTGAATATGTTGAAGATCTTTATCTTGTTGATTGTTTTTGAGGATTAGGATGTATTTAAGATTATTGATTTGGCCAGAGGTGACTTTCGAGCTAAAAACTTCAACAGATGTTTGATAATTTCCTTTACCAATTAAGGTTAGAGCTTGAATAGCTTTGGCATCATCAGGAGTTGGATTGTGGGGATCGATGCTCTTTTGATTAATCTCATCAAGACTGATTTCAATTCCGTCGTCATTTTTGAACTTAATCATATTATTGATCGGTTGGTTTTGAAGATCTGCTAATTGATAACTACCCATACGTTGGGCTGCAACATTGGCGGTAATAATTCGGTTATCAGTATCAACGGCGATAATTCCATCGACGATAGAATTAATAATTGCTTCGGTACGATATTTTTCAGTGCCGATTGTTTCTTGCTCGTATTTCAAAATATTTGAAGCGTCTTTAACATAGTTAGCCATCATTCTGAATGTACTAGTTAGGAAGTCAAAATCATTTTGGGTTTTTGGTGGATTTTGGATAATAGAGTTTACTTCAGCCAGCAATTGATTGAGTGGTTGAAGTGATCGATTTATTAAATAAATTAAACCAGCGAATAAAATAGATGCGGTGATTAATGTTGCCCATTGATTGTTAATAACAATGATAATGGTGGCTAAAATTATAAAAGAAACAGTAATGTAGATAAAAAGCGTTCGGCTGATGAGACTTTTAGGTGGGGCAGAATTGGGCATTATTTTTATCGTAACAACTAGGCTTTAAAATGGCAATTAAAAGTTGATTTGATGAGGTATACTAGACGGATGGAGCCTAACTATAAAGATAAAGTGATTTTAGCGATAGCAGCTCATCCAGATGATCTGGAATTTGGCTGTTCAGGAACAATGGCCAAATGGATTAGTCAGGGAGCGACTGGTTATTATTGTTTATTGACTGATGGCAGTAAGGGGAGTGAAGATATGAGCATTACTAACGCTCAGTTAGCTTCTATTAGACAAAAAGAGCAATTAGCAGCAGGCAAGCATTTGGGATTAAAAGATGTTTTCTTTATGGAGGAGACTGATGGTGAATTACAGAATACTGTTGATATCCGCAAAAAGTTAGTTAAATTAATTCGTCAGATTAAACCTGATGTGGTGATTACGTTAGATCCAACTTTTTACTACGATGAGGAACGAGGTTATATCAATCATCCCGATCATCGAACTGCAGGGCAAATTGCTTTAGAGTGTATTTTTCCATTTGCTAGAAATGGAAGAACATTTCCAGAATTATTAGATGAAGGTTTAGAAATTCATAAAGTTCAAGATGTTTATCTAATTAATTTTGGTAAAGCTAGTACTTGGATCGATATTTCTGATCATATCGATACCAAATTAAAATCGATTAAAGAACATACTAGTCAGTATGAGGATTTTGATGAGTTGCTGAAGTGGGTTAAAGAAAGAGCTAGTCGTGGTGGAGAAAATGTTTCGGGTAAATACGCAGAAGGATTTATCAAAATTGCAATTAAATCATAATAAACCCCATAGTTGCATTTAAACCAAGTTAGCAGTAATATTTTTTCTATGGAAGGTTGTAGGCTATTATGTACTTCTCGGTGTACTGTGGAAGAAACATTACTGAAACAAGCTACTGATGGTGGAGTACCTCATTATGATTCAAACGGTAAGTTAATTGGTGGGTATCGATGGAAAAAAGGTTGGTTGGAATTTGTTAATAGATGGATAAAAGCTGCTAAAAATAATAGTTGTTCTCACGGTGAAAGACTTTTAGCTGAAGCTTCTTTATTAACAGAAGAGAAGAGAAAACAGGGGGATTTATTGTCGTTGGGGCATTTTAGACGAAAACAAGTGATGTATAGGTTAAATGAGCGTTTGTGATTTTGTCAGTGTGATAATTTCTTAAAATGTATGTGTAATACATTATGGCTCGCTATCTGTAGCTTTAGCGAAAGATAGTACCCCATCTGGGACTAAGTTCGAACCTATCTTACTTCATTAAACCGTAGACCAAAGTATTTTTTATTATTCATATTCTGTGTATGATCTTCCTATAAAATAGTTACGATACAATTTGGAATTTATTAATATGATAGACTAAATAAATGGAAGATCAGCCACAGAATTTATCTCAGTACGTTAAAACTGAAGACAGAACTCCAATTGAAACAGAGCAATCTCAGAATTTTTTAGACAGATATTTATCATTTGAAAATCAAACCTGGACAATTATAAATTCATGTGTTGAGTCACCTACTTATAATCAGCGAAGACCATTATTTCAATTAATTACTACATCGTTAAGAAATAACTCGGTATTGCTAACAAAAACTATGTCAAATGATAGTACAATGATTAGATTAAGCAAAATGTTCACAGCTTTATCTGAGTATTCAGATGAGACTCTTCAAAGCGAGATCAGATCGATAGTTAGAAATAATCATCTGGTGTGTAAAAATCAATTAAGAGAAAAAGGTTTAGTAAATCCAGAAATAGCAGAAGCATATTTTGATATTCTATTTAGTTCGATGAATAATGAGGATAATCGACGATGGGGATTGGAACAGTTGTACCAAAATTTTGATGTAATTGAAAATTTAGTAAATGTCCAACCGAATTTGGCAATAGATGTATTAGGAAAAATAAATGGTTATGAAAATGATTTAATTGGTTATGACTATGAATATACACCGTCAGATCGCGCAAAAGTAGTTCTTAAATCTATAATTTCAAAAAAATACATTGAAAATCCGGAAGAAGCATTCTTGTATATTGATCGGTTAAATCGTCAAAATAAGCTACAATATGTCGCAAATGATTGGCAAGAATTTGCTATAGAATTATTAGCAAGATTTAACATAAACACTGAAAAAATATTACAAGTTTGGGACATAACTACTGAAGTTCAAGGGAGGAGTATTATTAGTGAAAATATGGAGGTGATGAACAATTTAGAAGCTCTACGTCCAGGGAGTGTTGAATATCTTAATCGAGTGCAAGGAATTAAAAACTTTGCACGTTATTCACCTGAATTACTTATTCAGCAATTTGATGATAGAAATAAAAGAGATTTACCACATGGAGTACTTGTTGTTGCTGATAGTGATCATAATGGGGCTTTAACATCTCTATCAGAAGTTTGGGATTCCTTTAATAATCAATTAGAAAAAAGATATAGAATGCGGATAGTTGAATGTGGTTCAACTATTGATGTTGCACGCAAGATGATTACCCTTGATCGAAGATTTGGTAGTGAGAATAAATTTTCATTTGCTATTATCGCTGGACACGGCACAGAGGATAGTATTGAGTTAAGTGAGGGGATAATTAATAGTTCAATTCGAAAGAAAGATTTTAATAAGCCAGGATTCCAGCGTACAAAACAGTTTTTTGTTGATAAACCATCGTTTTTATTTGCATCGTGTAGCACTGGTTCTGAAGATGGAATTGCTCAGAAGATATCAGAAGTGTTTCATGCGACGGTGATAGCACCGAAAGTCTCTACACAGATGCATGATATTAAAGTTAAATTTCTCGAAGATGGAACATTTGATATGGTGCCGACATATGCACAAGGTGGTGGTTTTACATTTGAACCAACCGCAACAACCTCGATTATGCAAAAGTTTGAAAATGGTGAATTAATTCAATAACTAAAGTAGTCTATATTTAGAAAAAATATTTACTAGATAATTCATATTTAAACAGTATTATCCCGTACTATTCACTAAAGTTGATAATATGATTTAGATAGCCTATTGCTATTTTAGGTTTATGAAATATATCTCGGTATTAATTTCACACTTTCTTTTTACTATGAAGTAAATACATATATTTAGGTATCATTTTTAGTTGCAATTTAATACATATTAATCAATACTTATATGTAATGTTCTACGCACAGCTATTAAAAGATTCTGAACTATCAGATGACTCAATAATCGAGCTTTCATATATAAATAAAGATTCCCCTGAAAAGAGTATACGAGTTTGTGTATCTCCGCATTTTGGGAGTAATATGGTTCTCTTTAAGGTAGGAGAATGCGAACTTATAAGATGTCAAAAAAGTGTTTTGCAAAAGAAAGGGTTTACAGGAAATTATGTGCTTTTTCCCTTTCCAAATAGGATTGAAGCCAAAAAATATGAATTTGATGGACAAAAGTATGATTTAAGTTTTATCAATAGATTTGATATCCAGGATTTAGTTCATGGTTTTGTATTTGATCAGATTTGGAATTATGATGATCCAGTTATCGAGGAAGAAGCTGTTTCTCTAAAAACTTATATCGATATAACCATTCAATCAGATATATTTAAAATGTATCCATATGAATGTAGGTTAGAGCTTGAATATAAAGTCACGAAATACGGTGTAAAAGTAGATTATTCGGTAGTGAATGCCTCGAATAGAAAAATGCCATTTGGTTTTGGCTTACACCCATATTTCTCAACCCTTGGAAATAAAGATAATGTTTTAGTAACTTTGCCTGCAAAATATGTAATGGAAACAAATGATCGATTAATACCATCAGGAAAACTAATCGATGTTCAAAATACTAGATATGATTTGCGTATTCCAACAGAGTTGCAGAAACTTAATTTTGATCATGTATTTACTAATTTAGAGAAAAAGAAGTATGCACATATATTTTATAAAGCGCAGAACTTAAAGCTTAATTTTGAAACTTCAAATGACTTTACACATTTGGTGTTATATACAGGAAAAGTTAATGATCAATTCTTGTGTATGGAAAATCAGACTTGTTCGACAGATGCGGTAAATTTATATAACAAAGGATTTAAGGAAGAATCGCATTTATTAATACTTGAACCAGGGGGAACGCATTCAGGATTCATTTATTACAAAATAGACCTTAATTAGGTTTTTAGTGTTCGATCTAATTGTAATAATACCAGTAATGAGATTTAAATCCAAAGATTAGTTAGAATTATGCTGAATTAACAATGTATTATTAAGGTGACATTAGACTAATAAAAAAAGTTATTACAGGATAAATCAACAGTCAATCTAGAAGATCTAAATAAGTTAGTGTTTTATTTAAGCATTTTATTGTTAAGATACTCTGACACAATTTGATCGAGACATACCCTAGATTTTTCAAATCGATTCTGGATATTAAACAATAGAATATCCCTTTCGGTATCGCGTACGGGAGTTTCCTCGGTATACTCGGAATAAACTTACAATGTT
>CAZZEB010000069.1:0-5696 GCA_964652495.1 uncultured Gammaproteobacteria bacterium | reverse complement strand
AAAACCATAAACAGAGCAGCTCCAAAAGAACTTGTTAAGACAATATACGGATGAAATTTAGCATCACCAAATCTAAAGATAATCTCAAAATATGGAATATACTGACTCATCAAAGTATAGATAAAACCGAAAGGTCCGCTCTCTTTTAACGTCAGAACCAGGAATACCCAACTATGAATTACTATCCATATTAAGGGCACAACTTTCCTTGCTTTTACTAAAATGCCACAGAAAATTATTAGTAATATTGAGATCCATCCTAAAATATAAATAACCGGAAAAATATACAAACCAAAGTTAGCTGGAAATGTTAGCAACTGATTCACATAAGGATAAAAACTGGTTGGGAAATTAGTTTCTGTATTAAACCACTTCATTTCAAAATATGTTGAGTAAAAAATTAATTGATTAGATAAACTAAAATATTCTAAAGATCGATTTAATAAAGCTTCATTACCTTCAATATTTGCTGTTGATAATTGAATTGCCCCAGCTTTTTGCAAAGTATAGTTAAAGAACGGCAATAACCAAAAAAGATTTAATAATAGAAATATTAATACCGCCATCAAAAATCTACGCCATTTGAAATAGAAAAATCCATGTATTAACAGAGAAATAAATGTCGTAATAAATACAGTAGCAGTCAAATAACTAGTACTAGTAAACAAGATTACTACAACTGCTAAAACCAGCCACTTCTTTGAAATTTCTTTCTTTTGCATAAAATCTAGCAACAATAAATGAAGTGCAGGCAGTGACCAAAATCTAGTCACATACATCGCGATTGGGAAATAAAACGTTGATAAAGTATTTAAATTAAATAAATAAAAGACAGCTGCTAATCCACCAATAATATCCTGATATTTTAAACTTGAATTATCAATTTTTAAAAAGTTCCAACAGTTAGTCAAAAAATTATGATTATGTGGTGGAGAAACATCACTGGCCTTAATTAGTAATTGATAGAGCTTAACTGCTAAACAATACATTAAAATCACCCCTAACCATAACGAAAGTAAGTAGTAAGCCTGCTCAACAAACCATAAAGGTAAAATTAAATCTAATCCTAAAAAAGTAACTTGACGAAAAATATCAACAACCTCAGAATCTGATGGTACTCCTAAACCTCGATAGTCGCGCCAAGTTACTGATAATGAACGATTAAGATTTAAAGGTAAATCTAAATAAGAAGAAAAGTTATCCCAACCCATTATAAAAAAACCAGGCTTAATATTGACCAAAGAAATAACTATTAACAATCCAATTAACAGGACTAATACCGGACGTGTTTTAATCCGTGACTGAATTCCTTTTAATAAGTTCTTTACATAGTTAATCATTGTTTTAATAATAGCTTATATTTTCGGTGGTGCTAATTTGGCAAAAACTACTAATCGCTGCCAGTCTGTTCCTGGTGGATAACAAGTAACTAAGATTAAGTCTTTATCTGACTCCTGAATATGTTGTGTTTCCTTCGGATCAATAACAATTTTTGATTCAACAATATATCGATATTCTTTAGAGTCTTTCGTTATATAAATCTCATCACCTTCAACTAAATCTTTTGCAGCATAAAACTGAGCATTAAAAAATGTAATATTTTGAACTGTATCAGTCGAATGAGCAAATAAAACTACCGGACCGTCTTCACCTGGGAAATATGAACCATAAGCATGAGCTACCCCATGTTGTAACGCATCTAAATATTAACCTTTAACTGAAGGATCAACATTCTCGATAACTTTTGAACTAATCTCAATCTTAGGAATACTAATATTAAAACCAACTAGTGGAGTTGGTCGATAATTTAAAGGTTGTGCTAACTCATTAAAACTTACTACTGACTGATTTGGAGAAATCCCTGTTAATCCTTCAACAACCGGCACTTCAACTTTTTTAGCAGCAATAGTTTGTTCTCGAGAATAAAGTTCTAACTGTAAAACCAATAGTGGAACCAATAAATAAGCTATTCCTAAAATACCCACAATCGTTGTAAGAATGGCTAATGATTGCCAAAGTTTGCTTAGTTTTACTTGAAAGAAATCTACAACAGTGTCGGTTGGAACAGTAAAGAAATCGTTAATTTTATGAGCATATTCCCAAATTTTCTGGCTGATATTTTGGGTGATTTCTATTACTTTTCGTAATCCATTTCTAATAGTTTCGTTCCCAGATAAATAAATTTCATCAAATCGATCAGTCAGTCCATGATGTTGGGGAACCAACATCATCGAACCACGAATTTCTGAGGCTAAATTACGATCAAAAAGGGTTATTTGTCCTGCTAATGGATTGAACTTAATGGATTGGCTTTTCATAGTGGTATTATCTCATAAATAGCCTATAGATTTCAAATATATGGCCATTTTAACAAAAAGCAGTATACTTATCTCATGGTAAGAAAACGCCTAAATTCTTTTAAATATGCACTATCCGGTCTAAAAACCGCTCTTAAAGAAGAACCCAATCTAAAAATCCATATGACTTTAGGTATTTTGACCTTTTGTTTAGGTTTTTATTTCCAACTTACCACTACTGAATGGTTCATCATTATTTTAGCGATCGGATTAGTTATTGGGGTTGAATTAACTAACACAGCTATTGAAGAAATTGTAGATGCTTTTACGGATGTCATTCACCCATCAGCTAAAAGAGCTAAAGACATTGCTGCTGCTGCTGTTTTAGTTATCTCTATTTCAGCCGCTATGATTGGTGCGATTGTTTTTATCCCCTACTTTATCCGACTGCTATTTTAAGCTATGGCAAAAACCTACTATATCTTTCGCCATGGTCAAACTTTCTTTACAAAATACCATATTAATTATGGTTGGAAAGTATTCACTGCGTCTATCTTGAATGATAGTAAACCTGCACTAAAAAGAATGGGACAATACTTATCGACTAAGCAAATTGATTTGGCGTATCGTTCACCTTTAAAAAGATGTCACCAAACTACAGATATTATCACTGATGAATCCAAATATGAGTTTCAATCAGATTTAAGACTAACTGAAATTTTTCTAGAATTTCACTGGCAGGTCAGAAGACGGGCCAAAAATTTTCTAGATTCGATTGCTGAAACTGATGCTGAAAATATCGCTATTTGCACTCATGGTGCAGTTATCACTGAATTGATGAAATTATTATCAAATCACAAATCGCGTTTTTTAGAATATCCACAACCCGGTGTCTTAATAATTATTAAAGAAGGAAAAGTTGAATTAATCAACTTTAATAAACCAACTACTCAACAGTAACCGATTTTGCTAAATTACGTGGTTTATCAACATCCAAACCTTTTAGATCAGCTATATGATATGCCAATAATTGCAAAGGTAAATTATTAATAATTGGCGACAATTCATCCCGAACTTGTGGAACCTGTATTGATCGATAAACTAATTTTTCAATTTTGGGATCTGGTTCACTTTGAATCGCAATAATTTTTCCTTGTCTCGCTCGTATCTCCTCCATATTAGATACTGCTTTTTGATAAATATCATTTTCCTTTGGCGGTAAAATAAATATTACCGGCATATCTTGATCAATCAAAGCAATCGGTCCATGCTTCATCTCTGCTGCTGGATAACCCTCAGCATGAATATATGACAACTCCTTTAGTTTTAATGCACCCTCCAAAGCCACTGGGAAATTTACCCCACGACCTAAATATAAAACATTTTTGACATCAACCAATTCTTCCGCTAGTTGTCTTATTGCCTCATTTTGATCTAAAACCTTTGCAACTTGTTCGGGAATTTTTTGAAGATCTTTTAACAAATCAGTATCTAATTCTTTTCCCTGTTGTTGTCTAAAATATAAAGCTAACAATAGTAGATCTATCACCTGACAAGAAAAAGCTTTGGTACTTGCTACACCAATTTCTGGACCTGCATGTAAATAAATTCCCGATTCAACATCTCTGGCAATTGTTGATCCAACTACATTTACAATTCCTAAAGTTAAAGCCCCTTTTGATTGAGCCTCTTTAATTGCTGCTAATGTATCGGCAGTTTCACCAGACTGAGAGATAGCAATCACCAAATCATCAGGACCAACCACTGGATTTCGATAACGAAACTCAGAAGCATAATCAACTTCAACTGGAATTCCAGTGAAACTTTCTAAATAATATTTTCCAATCAACGCTGCATGCCAACTTGTTCCACAAGCAACTAAAATAATACGTCGAGTATCATTCGGTCGAATATTGACCGTCAACTTTACTTTGCCACCACGAATATGACCACTTAAAGTATTTTCTAAACTCTCTGGTTGAGCAAAAATCTCCTTCAACATAAAGTGCTTATATCCACCCTTTTCGATCTCATCAACAGTCCATTTTATTTGATCAATCTGCTTATCAACTGTTACACCATTTAAATCTTTAACTGAAAATCCGTCCGCAGTAATATTTACAACTTCATTATCATTTAGGTAAATTACCCTCTTTGTTCGATCCAAAATTGCTGAAACATCAGAAGCTATCAGCATCTCACCATCTCCAACTCCGACCACTAACGGCGAACCTCGGCGAGCCGCCACTAATCTATTTTCGTTTTTATGAACAGCAGCTAAACCAAATGCCCCTTCCACTAATTTTAAAGTTTGAATTACTGCTTGCTCCAAATCACCTTGATAAAACTTTTCTAATAACTCTTTTAAAGATCTATAATTTTCAATGATTCCATTGTGAACAATCCCAATATCATTTTTACAATCTAAATGTGGATGTGCATTCGTTTCGTTTGGTTCACCATGAGTCGCCCATCGAGTATGACTAATACCAATTTTTCCCGGTATTACAGCAGCGGGTAAACTGGATTCAAGTTCTGCAATACGACCTTTCTTCTTATAAGTAGTTAAGTTTTCATCAGCGACGATACATAATCCTGAACTATCATATCCACGATACTCTAAACGCTTTAAACCATTTAGTAGTATCTCTGATGTATTATTTTGACCAATATATCCAACTATTCCACACATTTTTGAGTTATTTAGAAAACAATTATTAGAAACTAGTTTTAAAAACTACTAGCTAATCATTATTTCCTTGTTACTAGTTTATAGCTTGTTATAAACTTCTGCTTGATATATACTTGTCAAAATATTGTCATATTTGGCCACAAATCATGTTAAACAACTTTATCGAATCAAAACTATCACCAAATTTTGCGCAGCTTGCAATTAATCAGCTCAAAAATTTGATCGATCATTCAGTCACCTTTTCCTTAAGTGGAATGCCTGGAGTTGGCGGTTCAATCTTTTTACGTTATCTATCTTTACAAAAATTCGCTCATTTTATTTATACCGATACTTATCAGTTAGCTAATATTACCCGTTTAAGTTATTACCAATTATTAGCTAAAGAATTAGGTGTCGAAAAAATCCCTGATATTGAACAATCAGTTCTTGAAAAATGCCGTGAACAACTAATTCATCTGACTAATCAGCATCACCGAGTTGTCATAATTTTCAATCGATTTGATCATCTAAAAAATCATTTTTCTAATCAACTATTCGCTGACTTAATGAATTTAAAAAACGTGAATATAGAAAAAATTGTTTTTATCTTTACAGCCAATAAACCATATGAACAATTATTACCAACAGATATTACCGCCGACAAGCATAACTTATTCTCTAAAACTGTTTATTTAAAACCATATACCAATCAAGATCTTCACGAGCTC
>CAZZEB010000068.1:0-6099 GCA_964652495.1 uncultured Gammaproteobacteria bacterium | reverse complement strand
GCTGTCCCCAATGCGTATGCCAAAGTAATAATCACTGCTTGCCCATCCACACTACCAGTAATAGCCAATGAAATAACTGATGCTAAAATCGGACCAACACAAGGTGTCCATAATAGCCCAATAGATAAACCAATAAAGATTCCACCCCAAAAACCACTAGCTTTATTTGTTTTCGGAGTTAACACCGACAATTTAGAAAATAGCTTTTCTAAAAAGATTTGTAACTGCGGAGTTAACATACTAATTCCAAATAATCCAACTACAACTACTGAAATAATTCTCAAAGAATCAGCATGTCTCCCACTTAATCGAACAATAGGAGAAAGGAATAATGTGAAGAAAGTAAAACTAAGAATAAAGCCGGTTATCACACCGTAGGCTCTAGATTTTCCGATCTCGACGCCACCAATACTCGAAGTTAAAATCACTGGTAAAATCGGTAAAATGCACGGCGAAAGAATTGTCACCAACCCTGCTAAAAACGCAAATAAAACAAGCACTATCATCTGATTATTTAATCTTGGCTAACAATTCGTTAATTTGTCCACCATTCCATTTTGCTAATTCCTTACCATCTGCATCTATTTGAACAAAAGTATGTTGGTAGGTAATTCCATATTTTTTGGCTAGTTCTTTTTCAGTTGCATCTGTTTCTGGATCAGCATAATTGACTTTGATTAATGCTAAATCTTGAGGTAATTTATCTAAATTTGCTTTAAAATTAGCATCAGCCGCATTACAAGTAGGACACCAACTAGCATAGAAAAATAAGACCCGCTTATTTGCTGCAGTCTTAGCTAAAACATCAGAGCTAAAACTTAGATACCCAGTATTACTCATCATATCCATCTTATCCATGGATTCATCAGACATCTTTTTATCCATCATAGCTTCAGCAGTTGCTTGAGGATCCATTTTCATCATTGAATCCTCCTTAGTCATTGACTCAGTCACCATTTTGTCTTCAGACACCGTTACTGTTTTAGGTTGGAACATAAAGTATCCAGCAATCGCCACTACAACTAAGCCAATAATTACTGCGGGTAAAATAAATGAACTTTTCATCATTAAATTCATCCTAAATGATAAGAAAATAAATGTCAAGTAGACTTTACATTTTGTATCTGGAATAGATTCTTGAAGCCAGTTTAGCCAAGACCATGGCACATAAGGCAATTACCAACCAAGGATCGATTTCATGCTTTAAAGCTTGGAGTCCAATACCGATGATAATCGTTCCTACCCCAACTAAATAGGAAATTCTACCTGCCGCTAACACATGCCAAGTTTCCCGCTCATCCGAAGCTTTTTCCCGAAACATCACCGCGGCAAAGGTTAAAAAAGCCACAATCATCCCTAAAATCAACATCGAAGTCATAGTATCTGGCATGCTTAAATTTCCCGGATTTAAAAACAAAATTCCGATTGCTAATATAACTAAGGCGCTGATTATTTCGATTATCATATCTTTACTTTAACAAATTTCACTAATAGTAAACAATTTCTCTACTGGCATCTTAAAAAAACTTGCAATCTTCATCGCTAGCAACACTGAGGGAGTATAATTATTTTTCTCAATTGCTATAATCGTTTGACGCGTTACCCCGACTGCCTGAGCTAATTCTTCCTGAGTAATCTTTAATTTTATTCTATATTCTTGAACACAGTTGATAATACTTTCTGACATGGGCTTATTTTACCTTATTCACCCAATTCCAGCACTAATTTCTGAAATCTCTGACACCAACTGTAATCAGGTTTTTCTTTAAATGACTCATCCAAATATCCCCCAACGCCTCTGGCTGCTAAAACAGTTTGTAACTTTCCTTGATCAAAACCATTATTCACTAACTTATTTAACAAAAGTTCAGCAACATGGGGACTTTGATTAATCACATATACTCTTTGAACAAAATAAGCTATGTCATAATATTCAACACCTTCGGCCATCGCATGCTCACCATCAATTAAACCCAACCTATTATTGCCCAAATTGAAAATATGCCAGGGAGTAAAATCCCCATGACGACTCTTTTTCTGCAATGATTTACTACCCTTTTCAGCAATTGCTGTTAAATTATTTACTTGATAAGTTTCTAGAACAGGTTCAGGAATAGCTTGTTCCCAACCATTTAGCTTTTGTCTAAAAAATGCTTGATGATCAATCTCCGAATCAGCAGGTTGCAGATTAATCTCAGTCACAGTATCGGCGAATTCTATGATCTGGTCTATTTGTTTTTCCGGAAATGAAATATTAACCTTATCTGGACTATCCGCTAAAAGTTCTCCTTCAAAACGATCAGTCACCATATAATACAATCCATTTTTATGATAACCACTTACTAAATTAATCGGTACCCAAAAATTAGATTTATTTCTAGAGAAAATTCTATTAAACTGATTATTCCAATCAGCCTCGTGTTCTGTTAAATAACTAATTCCTTCCGATGTCGCTAATTTAAATATTGCTGGAACTCCATCAATTTCGGTTTCACCGATAACGTGTCGTGACTGTTGTCTTAAATTATTCAATGGAAACTTACTTGCAAAGGTACTTTTGACCTGCTCCAAATTTACTTTACCAGGAATACGATAATCTAATAATTTACCATCAACTTCAATTTCAAATGCTTTCACCTCAGAACTATCTGCCATGAAATCATCATACAATATATTAGTGAAATAAAACTTAAATGAATTAAACGAAGAGTTTAATGATAAATGCTGCTGTTTCTAAACAAACTAACGAAGCTCCAGCCTGAACAGCAATCTTTTTTAACATCCACTTTGGCTCTGTACCACCAAAGATAACTGCTCCAACCTGAGTCGGAACTACAAATCCGATCCAGAAAAAGCCAGCCAAAGCAAAGACATTCCAATCAAGTGGCAAATAAGTAATAAAAATAGCTAATACAACTGAAGTCACAACTGTCATTACCAGTTGGACAAAATAAAATGGCCCCATCTCTTTCATCATTTTATCTTGGGTTTCTTTGGATAATTTATCAAAACCATGGATCTTACCCCACAACTTGCCAAATAATGGACCATACCAGACAAAACCAATAATAAATTGAGCGATAGTAGCGAGAGCAACTGCTAACAGGTTTAACTGCATAAATTTATTTTATACCCAAGAAATTTCGATTTCAACATACCAAACAATTAAACAGCAGATACGCCAAACATATAACCAACAACGTACGTTATCGCCATTGCTAATAATCCGCCGAACATTACTCTAAGCATCGCTTTTAAGCGATTAGCTCCACCGACAGTCGCACTTAAATACCCAGTTAGCCCTAAAGCCATTACCATTGAAATAAATGTCACCGGTATCCGAATATTTTCCGGTGGTAATAATATCGCTAACATCGGTAATGACGCACCAGTTAAAAAAGCCCCAGCAGATGCAAAGGCTGCATGCCATGGATTAGTTAAATTATCAGGATCAATTCTTAGATCTGCGTCGAAATGAGCTTTAATTGGGTCATGATCAGTCAATTCTCGAGCTACTTGTCGTGCGGTCTTCTCAGACAAACCTTTTTTTCTATAAATAGCTATTAACTCATTAAATTCTTTCTCTGGATTATTAGCCAACTCAAACTTCTCTTTTTCCAAAAGTGCTCTCTCCGTATCACGCGAACTACTTACTGATACATATTCTCCAGCAGCCATTGAAATTGCACCAGCTATAACACCGGCCAATCCGGCAGTAAAAATTATAGTGGTCGAATTATGAGCACCTGCTACTCCTAAGACTAATCCCGAAATAGATACAATTCCATCATTACCACCTAACACAGCAGCTCTTAACCAATTTAACTTGCTAACGTGATTAGATTCATCTATCGGATCAATCGGGGTTTCTGCTTTTTTCGGCATTTAGACATTGTATCGTCAAAAAGTCATTTTTACAATTTGGGATAACAGTCACTTTTCAAAACTCGAGTATTTATAATATACTTAACTTATAAGTTAAGTATTATGATAAATAAACCTCAAGATTTAGATTTAATTTTCGAAGCACTCGCCAATAAGCACCGTCGTGAAATAATTTATGTACTTGGTTTACACCCCCATTCGATATCTCAATTAGCTCAATTGCGTGATTTATCACTACCAGCCATCCATAAACATCTAAAAATTCTTCAATCCGCCAACCTCACCCTCAATAAAAAAATTGGTCGAGTCAATTTTCTAACTCTCAATAAAGAAACGATACTTTTACTCCAAAATTGGTTAATGCAATACCAAGTATACTGGGGAAATAACCAAGAAAGTTTCGAAAACTACGCTGTTTATTTAGCAAATGATAAATCTAAGAAAGGAGGTGACGTTAGTTGAAAAAATTTATACTCTTATATGTCGGAATGTGGGAACACAATCCCGAAGTCATGAGTGGCTGGAGCAAATGGTTTGAATTACTTGGCGATCGAGTAGTCGATAGCGGCAATCCATTTGGACCAGGTACTGAAATTACCAAGTCTGGTAACCAATCTTTACCACAGGATGAGCAAGCCATCGTTGGTTATACCATCATCAAAGCTGATAGCTTAGATGAAGTTACAGAATTAGCCAAAGATTGTCCAATCATTACTAGCCTTCGCATCTACGAAGCAATGTCAATGTAAGTTTCTCAGGGGGAGGTATCTTCTAATCAGAGCTACCTCCTACCTGAAAATTTATTATTTAAATTACTCTCCCAAAATGATCACATATTACAATTCTTTTATTTAAAGAACCCCTGTAAATAGCCATCGATTGTCTGACTTTTTTTAATATAGATTTATTCTCAGAATTATCTAAATGCCTACCATCAAAAATTCTCAATGGAATCATCGGTATTACAACTGCGTCAATCTCAATCGGTGAAACATGCCGCTCGACACCATAATAATGTTCTCCATAATCTAATTTAACAACTCTTTGATTTCTAACCAGATACCCTACTGGCCAATACTCGTCAAAGTCATCTGACTCAGTTTCTATGTGGTGAATCAAATCCAAAATATTTTCTCCTTTGGATTCTTTATCAAATCTCCAAAAAGGCACATAATCATCGTCTAGTCCCCTCTCACTTCCGAAATCCCCTCTATCTCTACGTAATTCCATAACAGATAACAAACCTCGTCTAAATACATTATCAATATTTGAAAGAAGACCAACATTCACTAAATTGCCATCAGCAAATAAATTAAATAATGGAAATTGAATAATATTAGATTTCTGCTCTACAGGCATGGATGGATTATAACAATTCAGTGAGAGAATTCAATTACAATGTATTTTTCAATAAAATATATAACCTACTAATTACATAAGAAATGTATTTTAAAATTTACAATTTTTAATATAGGCACAAAGCGAGCAAGCTCTTACAAAATCATTACTATTTTTATCGAATCAATCATATAAAACTTTTCAATAATGAATACATGGAAAGAGAAGTAGTCGAAACACATACACAGGTTACCCAAGAAGTACCTGCAAGTACACCAAAAACTTATCAAAAGAAAAAAGTCATTTTCCGAACTTATCAAATAATCTATTACATCGTCGGTGTAATTGAAGTTTTATTAGCTTTTAGAATTGGTCTAAAAATGCTGGCTGCCAACCCTAATAGTGGTTTTACAAATTTAATTTATACCTTAACTGATCCATTAGCTGTTCCCTTTTTAGGCGTTCTGCGAATCACTGCCGCACAGGGTGCGGTATTTGAATGGTCGACATTTATCGCTATGGCAGTTTATGGTTTAGTCGCATACGGAATCGTTCAATTAATCCAACTAATTAAACCAACAAATCCTGTCGAAGTTGAAGAAGGTGTCAGCAAATAATTGGTAAATACCCGGGATATTTACCATTAATATTAGCTCCCCCAATTAGTAAATATACCAACAGCTAATTCAGCCCAAAGCCATAAAAACATCAAGATTATTCCAGTAATAGCTGCAATTCGATATTTTCCTAATTTTCTACTAGATATAGATATTAGTAGTCCGGTAACAAAGATTACTACACCCATTATTATAAAATCCGATGTCGTCCAATTAACATCTGCTGTGATTTGCATACCTATTAATGGAATAGCCAAAA
>CAZZEB010000067.1:0-6137 GCA_964652495.1 uncultured Gammaproteobacteria bacterium | reverse complement strand
TCCCTGAACAGCTATTTTTCGATAACAGGCTAAAGTATCTTCACTAATCATATTTGATTCTTCAGTTTTACTTTTAGCAATTATGGCTAAATCTGCTTCAATATTTTGTTTTGATAATTGAGGCTGAAAATGTGAATATCCACCGGCAACTGCAGCAGCTAATGCCAAACTTAAACCTGAAAAACCTAGTGATTCTTTTGAGAACATTCGCAGATTATAAATACAAAAAGACTATAAGTCAATTAATCTAAGTAGGATTGATCAATAGTTATTTTATCTCCAGGGACAAGTTTACCTTCTAAAATTTTAGTTGATAATCGAGCTTCTAAAGTGTCCTGAATTAATCGACGTAATGGTCTAGCTCCTAAAACGGGATCTACTCCCCTTTTAGCAAGCTCAGATATCAGTTCTTCACTAAATTCGACTGGATAGCCTTGTTGTAACAAATTTGCTTTAAGATCAGCCAATTTTAAACGAACGATCTGTTTCAAATCAGCTTCAGCTAACGGCTGGAATAAAACAATTTGATCAAAACGGTTAATTAATTCAGGCTTAAAAACTTGCAATACTTCCTGCTCAATTTGAGGTTTTATTTGATCCAGGGTCCGACCCTGAGATAACCCCTGTGTGATAGTTAACGCAGCCACATTTGAAGTCGCGATAATAATTGTTTGAGTGAAGTCTAGGGTCCGACCCTGATAATCTGTTAATCTGCCATCTTCGAGAATCTGTAAAAAAAGCGTTAAGATCTTAGGATCCGCCTTTTCAAATTCATCTAAAAGAATCAGACTATATGGGTGATGTAACACCTCTTCGACCAACACTCCTGTTTGATGTTCAGAACCAACTAGTTGGTCGATGCTATCAGCAGATTGATATTCCGACATATCTAGTCGTAAAAAATCACCTTTTTGTTGAAAATATAAATCTGTTAAAACTTTGGCTAATTCAGTTTTTCCGACTCCTGTTGGGCCAACAAATAAAAATGAACCGATTGGCCGATGAGGATCTCTTAAACCTGTAGCACTTCGCCTTAAAGTATTGGCGATGGCTGTAACAGCAAAAGTTTGATCAATAAATCTCTGATGAATCAGCTCCTCTAAATTTAGTAATTGCTGTTTATCATCAGAGGCTAATTCAGTGACTGGTAATTGCCGACTAATGGAAAGGGTTTGTTTGACTAAATTACTAGTTAACCAAGCCGCCTTTTGGTTTAATGCTTGCTCAATACTGTCTTGATACAAACCTAAAGCGCTGTCTGGGAGAACTAAATCATGAATTAATTGGGAACTAAGTTGAACAATTTCTTGTAAGGCAATTAGAGAAATTTTAAGATTAACTTTTTGTTCCAATTTGATGGTTAAAGCTATTAATAATTGAAGTGCTTCATCGACTGTCGCCGGAGGAAAATCGACTTTTTTAAATAAATGAGCAAAATTAGCACTGCGTTCGATGACTCTTTGATAGCTCGCTGGATCGCTAGTAGCTAAAAACTGAATTTTATTTGACTCTAAATATGGCAGCATTAGACCAAATAGATTCAATTGCTGACCCACTTCACCTAAGCCTAGAAGGTGAATATCATCTACGAAAACAATAATATTTTGAGAAAAAATAACTTCATCAAAGAACTGACTTAAGCGATCCGCTAGCTGACCTTGGCTATTAACCCCGGCTAAAAGTCGGCTAAGATCTAATTGAACGATTCGTTTAGTAGCTAAACTTGCTGGAGCATTTCCATCGACTATTTTCTGAGCTAAGAATCTGGCTAGTGTGGTTTTACCAACTCCAATCGGACCAACTACCAAGGCATTGGAGTTGGTGTTTGAGGCTAAAATATTTAATAACTGATTAATCTGATCTAATCTGCCAGCAAAGTCGCTAAAGTCTCCAGACCGAATTTGATGAGTTAAGTCAATCGAAAATTGGTTCACAGTTGGAGTTGGAACTGCCATCCAGCCTCTATTTGTACCTTTCAGATGATAAACCTGATAATTTTTATCCCAAAGTGCAACACCATGACTAGCTTTTCTAGATAATTGAATTAAATTCCAAGCTAATAAGAAATCAGCTGTTTTTAGTTTATATTTAATTAACTGCTCAGGCAGTGTTTGATCATTCATAATTAAAGCTAAATAGAAATCTCCAGCTGACAAATATTGGCTGTGATTATTTTTCGCGATGGTGATAGCAGCTTGATAAATGGGTTGAGGATCGGTTGGCCAAGTTGGTTGGTTGAGTTTTTGAGGATCAAGTTCTAAACGTTGATAAAGTTGATGAATATCATTAGTTTGGAGTAAAGATTCGATTTTCAGATCATTGGATCGTAGTTTGGTGGCTGACCATAACTGACTCGGATGACTAATCGCATCCACAGTCAACTCAGGATGAGATAACCAATTTACAATAAAAATAATTAAACCGAGTCCACCGATAATTAATCCTAATAATCTCCACTCAGGAGCAAATAATAAAACTGGCCAGGCTAGCCAGACTATTAACATCAAAATAATAATTAAACTGACTATAAAATAAGCAAAGATCCCCATGCCGATTCGGATTAACCGAAAGCTAAAGCTCATCAATCGGCCAATAATTGAGGAGTCATGGAATAATGGAACAAAGAGTAACCGCCACATCAAACCAACAGCTAAATCTTCTTCCACCGTGGCGATAACATTCTTCCAAAGACGAAAGAAAAATTTAAAGGAATCAAAATACCAATACTTAATTAAACGCACGGGCAGCATCTATTTTAAGAATACTCAATTAGTAGTTTTTTTGATAGGTCTGACTACCTATATTAGTGATCTGACCAGCTAATTCTAATTTAATTAAATAACTATTTATTTGCTGAATAGGCAATTTTAAATGCTGACAAAGTTGATCTGCCGACCATGGCTGATCGGTAATTAAATCTAAAATTTCTGTCTCCTGACTTGATAATTGCAGATTTTTGGGTTGGAAGGACTTTGATAAACCTAAGTCAGCTAATAAATCAGGAACTGAGCTAATAAAATTGGCACCATTTTTGAGAAGTTGATTAGTACCCGCAGATTGTCCCGCATTAATCGGACCCGGAACGGCATAGACATCACGACCATACTCCAAAGCAACTTTGGCAGTGATCAACGACCCTGATTTTAAAGAAGCTTCGGTGACAATTATCGTTTGGCTGAGACCAGCAATAATTCGATTCCTAGCTGGGAAATTTCCAGCAACTGGTGACTGATCTGGCGGATATTCACTGATTAAGGCTCCTCCATAGGCAGTAATTGCATTTGCTAACTGCTGATTATCAGCAGGATAAAGTTGATTTAAGCCGCTACCCAAGATTGCTACAGTAGGCGTTTTAGCAACTACAGCAGCTTGATGGGCAATCGTATCCGCTCCATAAGCTAAACCTGAAACAATAGTCGCTCCAGCTTCAACCAAGGCTTTGGAAATTTGCTCAGTGACTCCTCTGCCATAGCTTGTTAATTTTCGACTCCCCACCACTGAAATAGTTGGTTTCGGCCAATTCAAACTTCCCTGATAATATAAAATAATTGGCGCGTCGGGTAAGGTTGTTAATGACTGAGGATAATCTGAGTCCCCTAAAATAACGGCTTTAATATTGGCCTGATTTAACTGTTGCCAATATAGCTCAAGATCAAAATTTTTTTTATGATCTTGAAGTTGTTGAATTAAAGACGAAGGCAAGCCGATATTTTGAAGTTGAGCTGAGGTAGACTGCCAAGCAGAGATACCAGTTGGAAAATTAGCCATGAGTTGAGCTAACCGGACACGACCGATCCCAGGAAGGGCATGTAAGGCTAACCAATAGCCTTGATCCAACATGGCCGGATTGTAGCTAAGACCCGCTAATTAATCAAGATTAGTCTTGATCTATTTATTAAACAGATCATAATGAAGAAGGAGGTGATGACCTATACCACGAGAATTAGAGGTGAATGTAGTACCTATTGAGGAAACACGGGCACGAGTTGAGAAGTTAAAAGCTGAACAAGCAGCCAAAGCAGTTTCTTCAATAATAGAACCAAATCAACGCCCAATGCTAACTAAGTTACAATCTTGGATAGCACAAATTAGACGTTTGATAGCAGTAAGAAGATAAGGTTAATCGCCTTGAAGTAAAACCCCAGAGTTTGTTGCTGTGGGACTTAAATCTTTAATTAGATTTTGTTTATCCGGTGAAAAATACCAGCGAAGAATCTCTCGAGCTACTGGGCTAGCATTGGTAGACCCCTCACCACCTGACTCAATTAAAACAGTTACGGCGATCTCCGGTTTATCAGCAGGAGCATATGTTGTGTACCAAGCATGGGTCCGATTATCTGGATGACCATATTCAGCTGTGCCAGTTTTACCAGCAGTTTTAATTGGAAAATTAAAAAATGGCCAAGCAGTTCCTCCTGTTTGTGGCACTTGCTCTAAGGCAGTTTTAATTAGTTGATAATATTCAGGAGAATATAAGGGTTTTGAGCCATCATAATTATATTGTTTAACTGTTTTTCCAGATGGGGTAGTTATTCGTTGTGCTAAGTGTGGTATATATTGAACTCCATTCATGGCTACAGCCGAGATCATACTAGAAACCTGTAATGGAGTTGATAAAACATATCCTTGACCAATCGACATATGTAACGAATCTCCGGGGTACCAAACCTCGCCAATATTATCGATTTTCCATTGATTATCAGGAATTAAACCTGCTTCCTCCCCGGGAATATCAATTCCAGTGGTTTTACCAAAACCCATTTTCTTAGCCTCATCTCCCATAATCTGTTCTCCGACTTGTTGACCTAAATGATAGAAAAATATGTCATTGGAACGTTTTAAAGCTTTGACCACATCTACCCCACCCTGTTCTTTGGCTCCATGTTGAGTGTAATACCAATTAGCAAAACTGTACGGACCCAAATACATGATTCCCGTATCCTCATATTGAGTCTCGGGAGTAATTCGACCACTATTTAAACCCGCTAAAGCTGTTAAAACTTTAAAGGTTGATCCTGGTGGGTAAATTCCACCAATAGCCCGATTCAAAATTGGCGAATTTGAATTAGCAAAAGCATCAGCTAGTTTTTTACTATCAAAAGAGGGATAGGATACCATTGCTAGAACCTGACCATTTCTGGGATCTTGAACAACAACGGCACCACAACAAACTTTATCTTTACCTTTTTCAATTTCTTTTTTTAATTGATCAAAAGCTACTTTCTGTAAGTCAGCATCAATAGTTAAATAAATATTCTGACCTGGAGTGGGTAAGTTTTTACCTAATGTACCTAATTTATTGCCCGCAGCATCGACTTCAACGATTTCCCCACCATCAGTTCCTCTTAAAACTTTTTCATAGGATTGTTCAATTCCACCCCGACCAATATTATCTCCAGGTTTGTAATTCTGATAGATAACCTCTTTTAATTCATCAGCACTAATTTCGCTAATATAACCGAGCAGATGTGCGCTTACTTCGCCGTAGGGATAATACCTGAGATTATCAATTTCGAGATCTTTTAATCGCGGATCATTATTAACCTCCATTAAGATACCCTCATCACGAGTCAAATATTTAGTTTGACCAGAACCTGAGGCATCTAGAAGTCGATATCCCGGTTCATTTTGAGCTAAAATCTTGCCATTACGATCATAAATAACCCCACGCGGCGCGTGAATTGCTCGGACAGCAATTCGATTACTATCTGCTAGGCTATGATTTCTTGAGCCTTCAGCAATTTGGAGGTGAAATAATCTGGTAGCTAAAAGCGCAAAGGCAAATAGAAATCCAGCGATTAAAAATAGTTTATGCCAATCACTTAAACTAGCCCCTATCCGAATAGTTTGTGTTTGTTGAGTGACTAAAGTATCTTGCCAATCTAGGGCATCCCGAGCTTTAGATAAGTGTTTAGTTGATCTTGAAACACTATAAAATTGATCTTTAAATGCTTTTCCAAATTTGAAACTTTTTGATGCCATAATTTGTTTTATCGAACTCTTAACTTTAAATCAGAATCATTAAATAATCTTTGGTCAATCGCTCTCCAAATAATCCAAAAAACTATCAATATAATTATCTCGATGACTAATAATGGATAATTTGCTGGGTTTGCTAACCACCAATTCTCAACAAA
>CAZZEB010000066.1:0-6156 GCA_964652495.1 uncultured Gammaproteobacteria bacterium | reverse complement strand
ATATTTACCTGTTAATCTGAATGTCGAATTCATAAATCAAGGGAATGTCCATATCCGCCCTCAAGGAAGTGTTTTTATTCAAGATTGGAAAGGTAAAAATATCGCTACTTTAGATATTAATCATACTGGTGGTAATATACTGCCAAATAGCAGTCGTCAATTTAGTGTTCTATGGAATGATTCTTTTGTATCTTATGAGCCTAAAATGATCGACGGTAAACCAGTGGTAAATTCTGAAGGTCAACCCGAAAAGGAACTTAAATGGCGCTTTGATAAACTACTTGATCTAAGAATCGGCAAATATACAGCTAAAGTAATAATGATTATTAGTGATGGACAACGTGACATACCCTTTGAAGAAGTTGTTAGCTTTTGGGTGTTTCCCTGGAAGATTGTTCTCGGGGTGATTGCAGTTGCGATTTTTGCTAGTATGGGTATTATAGGTAGCTTGAAACAAATATTGAGAATAATTAAAAAAATATTTCAACGAAAATGAAAAAAATAATATCTCTACTGACATTAATAAGCGTTATTAGCATCGGGATTATATTACCCAAAAATTCTTATGCTCAATCAGGCGGTATTGATCTGACAGTTAGTCCATCTGTTATTGAATTAGCAGTTAATCCAGGATCATCCACAAAAGATAAAATCAGAATTAAAAACAATTTATCCCGACCAATGAAATTAATGGTAAATGTCTCAAAACTGTCTCCTCTTCCTGAATCAGGCGAAGCTGCACCGTCTTTAGAGACGGATGAATCTTTAACATGGATTACTATCGATAATCCTAACCTAGAACTGCCAGCAAATGAGTGGGGCGAAGTAAACTTTTCGGTGAATATACCCCAAACAGCTTCATTTAGTTACAGCTATGCTATTAATTTTGCCCCTTTAACAGACGATAGCATTAATACTAATAACACTACCAAATTAAAAGGTGAACTGATGGTCCCATTATTAGTAAACGTTAAACAGCCTGGTGCCAAGGCACAAGCCTCGATTGTAGAATTTATGCCTACAGAATTTATAAACCAATACTTGCCGGTCGAATTTAAGGCCAAAGTAAATAACTCTGGTAATGTCTACTTAAAACCAAGAGGTAATATTTTTATTAGATCGATGGATAATAAGCAGGTAGCAATTTTAGAAGTCAATCAAAATCTGGGTACAATTCTACCTCAAACTAATCGGCAGTTTATTAATCAATGGAGTAATGGTTTTATTGTCAAAGAACCGATCATAGAAAATGGTCAACCACTCTTAGATAGTAACGGCAAACCGCGTACAGAGCTAAAAATCAATTGGAATAAGCTCACTGATTTTAGATTTGGGAAATACACAGCTAATTTGATTCTGATTTATGACGATGGACAAAGAGATGTCGCAATTGAAGGAATTACCAGTTTTTGGGTTATCCCCTATACAATGATTGCTGCTATTTTAGTCACCCTAACTGTGATACTTATCCTCGGACGCTGGCTATTAATGTGGTATATCAAAAAACAAGTATCCCGTTTAGCTAACAAATGAAGTATTTATTAGTTTTAGCCTGTATTGCTATATGCTGCTACTGGTTAATACCCTCCGTAAAAGCAGCTGAAAACCAAGGAATTGCGGTTAGCCCTTCTATAATACGTCTAGATTTAAACGAAAGCTCACCGACAGCTAGTTTAACTTATACTAATAATACAGAACAAACAATCGAGCTGAATTTTAGAAAACAAAACTTTGATCAACTTGATATTAATGGTGGGGAAGTCAATTTTCTAGATCCACCTAACGACCAAAATTATCGCTATGCACTAGCGTCATGGATTAACTTTGATAGACAACAGATCAGTCTCAGCCCAAATGAATCAGCAACTCTAAATTTTGATATTGAAGCAGATAAATTAAGTGCTGGTGCCCACTATGCCGCGATTATTGCTGATATTAGCCAGCCTGATAATAAAAACAGTCTTAATATTAATGGTGCTCTATCCTCTTTAATTTTTGTACGTTCTAAATCTGATAAACAACAAGAATCAGCCACTATAAATCAAGTTTTACGCCAACCAAATGACTGGCAATGGCCATATAAAGTGATTACTCGGCTAAACAATACCGGTGATGTTGAGTTAATCCCTAGTGGATTGATTGAAATTAAAGATAGTCAAGGACAATTAGTAGCAAAGGGTATTATTAATGAGGGATCTGTTATCGTCTTGCCACAAAGCATTCGTCAATTAGACAGTCCAATAAAGACATTTAGTAAACTTTTATTACCCGGTTATTACGATATCAATTTAAGACTTAAATATGGCAAGAGTGAAGAGTTGATTAACTACTCTACTCGATTTTGGAGCTTAGGAACTATTAAGTTAAACTGGCTATTATCATTTGCAGCGCTACTTGTGTCCGGGTTTATTTTAGCTATTTATTGGTGGAAGACCAATCGAGCTGATTAATTAACTGATCATAAAGCTCTTGAACTTCTTTTGATTGGCGGCCAGTGACACTTAAACTCATTAATAAATTTCCTTTCTGCAGAAAAGCTGTAACTTCACTATTTGGCTCGGGCTTAGTAAAGCTATGGATTTTTTTATCTTTGATAGATTGTTGCTGGTGTAAGTATCCGCTACTGCTACTTTGTCGATATTGATAGCCCGAAAGATCAGTTAGATCTGATCCTTTGCTAATAATCACAGTTACTACCCGTTTAGGGTTTGGAACGTCTAAACTAAAGCTCTCCAGTTGGTTATCAGGAATACTATTTTGACTAGGTAGTGGATAAACCTTGGCAGTTCCAGGGTAGCTGATACGAAAATATTGACCTTCGTAACTAAGAAAATCTGGAGTCTCAGCCACTTCGCGAACCGGTCTGCCTAAGATTTGCTCAATGGCCTGATCGGTTTCTTGTTTAGTTAATGGCTGTGGTCGGCTAATAACCCAAAATGCCCAGCCTATTAAAGCTAGAATTATTAATATGAGTCCGAGAATTAACCATTTCTTCATAAATTATCCGATACGTGATGATCGCCAATATACTAGCCAGATAAATAGATTTAAAACAGTTAATAGAATCATCGGAATTATTAATCCCAGGCTAAACTGTCGAATTAGCCAGACTTCAATTAATAAAGTGATGACTAATAAAGCTTCATAACTGATATTAAAAACAAATCCTAAGTAATGAATCAGCTTGGATTTAAAATCTTTATCCTGATGTGGCGATAGTTCAATAATTAGATTATCCTCAGCTGGTTTATGAACCGTCATATAGCCTAATTTTTGGGCTGATATATTAGCAATAGACTGCAGTTTTGATACTAAGAACTTACCTGATTTTAAAGTTTTAGTGCTAGCAACTAATAACCCATCCCCGTCTAAAAAGTTAATCTCAACTTGCCCTAAGGGCTTTTGATTGGTCGAATCAACTACTCTACCTTCAATTAATTGGTGTGAAGGGTGATGATCAAACCAAAATAAAATATGGCGCCAAGTTAAATTGGTTCGGTGGTATAAACTTATCCAGGTAGCAAAAATTAAACTAAATAATATCACCGCCCAGAGCAAGTGATATGCACCTTTATTGGGGATCAATTCTTGGTCCAATTTATTAAATTGATCAGCTAAATCTAACAATGATTGCCAATAAAAAGTGATGCTATTTCCTATAGAAAATCCAGTTTTTACTAACTCGATCTGAGGATATCGATCATCAAGGGTCTGTTTTATCTCAAAATCTATAACTTGGCTTTCATAACCTAAAGCCGAAACATTTAGCCGGTATTTTCCCTGAGGTAGATTAACTAACCATTGGCCTTGTTTATTAGTTTTACCTGGATTTCCATCTGGAAATACTGAATCAGGAAACTCTTGATAGACTTTAAAGGTAGGATTATATTTAGAAACATAGACTCTGGCAGCAACAATCGCTTCTTTGGTGGAGGCATCTTTAACACTTATTGGCGGGACAACAATTAAATCGAAGATAGATTGATCGGAAATAGAGTTATTGTAATCTTCAGTGCGAATATTAACCTGATACTGTCCCGGTTCTGGCAAGGATTTTAACTGACCGAAAAAGATTCCGGGTTGAATCTCAATTAAATTCGTATTAATACTGACATCACTACTTATCCCTAAGATCTTAATTCGATTAATTTCAATATGAATCCGCTTAGTGGGAATTGATTTAGATAATGCCAATTGAACCTCAAAACTGCTTCCCTGAGATAACATTAGCATCGGTCTTTTATTGCGGTTATTTGGACTCAGTAAAATAAGTCTTTCACTAGTAACGACTAGAGAACTTGGGTCAACTGCCACATCAGAATCTTGATTAGCAGTTCGAAAAACGTAGATATCCGTTAGGCGGGTTCCTTTGCCGTTTAGATATAATTCAATTTGGAGGTAATAGGTAGTATCTGGTAATAAATCCGCTAAATCAATCTCAACTAAACCATTACCGGGGAAAGCTTCGATGACTTGATTTAGTTTATTGACAGCAGTGCCGTAATATATTTTGACCTTATCAGCACTACTGACTTGAAAAGATAGGCTGGCAGAAGATCTACCTATCTGATCTATGGAGATTTCATCTAATCTTGACTTAGCTAAATTATTGGAAACTGTGCTTGGTGTCGTTGATGGATTTGGTGTTGAAGGAGTTGCCGTTGGAGTTGGCGAAGCAGATGATTCGGACTCTGGCCCCTCTACTGGGGGGTTATAAAAAATGTTAGTAACCTCTTCATCGGCGGTTACTACTCCTGGACCCAAAACACGGGAATAAACTGAGAAACTAATATTTCTAGAGTCATAATAACTACCATCAGTTTTTAAGGAAAAAGTAACGGTATCAGTGCTATTGGCTGGAAAAGAGGTGATCTGCCAACTAATTCTCCGATTTACTAAATCTATTTGTGGTACTGCACCTCCATGCCCTAAACTGGCGCTATTACTGACATAATCTAACATCTCAACTGTTGGGATACTATCGCTCTCAATAGTTCCCAAACTCCAATCTGCTTGAACAGTTACGGTTACTGGATAAGTTAAGGTGGATGAATATTCTATCTCATAATTTAGAATTTCTTCCCCACCAACAGTATCCACAATATCAGTATTTAATAAATTTAGTTCGCTGCTGAAATCTGAGGCATTGGCATTAACTGCTGCTGTGACACCTAACTGATCATTACTGACTAGACTTAAACTATATAGGCGCTGATCAATAGTACTATTTGCTGATGTTTGAGTAGTGATTGTTCCATATAAATTATCACCATTACTTGCGGTGGTTAAAGTATTTGTTTCACTGAAATGAAAACAATAATTGACACTGGTATTTAAATCACCACTTGGAAAAGTGACCGTTTGACCACTAATGGCAGTTGCAGTTCCAATACCTGGCCAAGCTGTACTTCCTGAAGGGATATCCGCAGTACTGACAGTCCAATTGGCTGTGGAGGTGTTCACACTAAAACCGGTAGGCCAAGAGATCTGAACTTTTGCCTCAGTTCCGCTAGTATTGGGAGTCGCACAAATTAAACCACCAGTCGCAGTACTGCTCTGATGACGATCTAATAACACACTTACTGAATCAAAATCCCCGGCAATACTTGGAGTGACAGAAATAAAATAAATCGATAGCAAGAATAAGCCAATAATTAGTTTTATCACGATATTTTTATTGTACGGGAGTTATACGCTAGAAGCTAGCGAGATGTTATTCTTGACCAATTATTACTTCGGCATCAGCGCTATCATTAGAGCGAAGTTCACCTTCAGATTGAGCTGATAAATCAGGATTAAGATCTTTAATCAACTGAGCTGAGAGAGAGGCAGCTGATGGCTTAAGACGAATAATTGTTTTTAGAAAAGCGGAATTTGTAGCATTCCCCACTCGATCAGATTTGTAACCTAAATCAGTCAATTTACCAGAGATAGAAGCAGCTAACCCAGATTTGCTAGTACCATTTAAGACTCTTACCTTAAAACCAGATCGATCCAAAACTGGCTCAGGAGTTGGGGTAGGAATAATTGTCGCTTCTATAAAAGGGGTCGGGATTGGAGTTGGTGCAGTTACATTGTTAGAAGAACCTGTTAACTGATTTTTGAGTAAATAAACCGCACCACCTATTACGGCTAAACCAATCACTAAAATGATAA
>CAZZEB010000065.1:0-6232 GCA_964652495.1 uncultured Gammaproteobacteria bacterium | reverse complement strand
AATATTCTGTCCAATCGGGGACAGCTGAAAATTTGGAGATTTTTCCTTCAAACTTTGCGCCAGGCTGATCCGCTATTAGTAATATTGGAATCGCCACCGATCCCACTAATTTAGTTGTATTATCTTGTGTTGAAATATTTGGATCTTGTGGGCTAATCACTACAGCAAAATAATAGCCATAAGCAGCCTCTTTAGGGATTTCGATCTCCAGATTTACTTCTATCCATTCTTTAGCTGGAGCAATAACCTCAGTTTGAGATAATTTAATCCAGTTAATACTGCCATCATTCGGTACTGGATCAGTAATCGTCATTTGACCTGTCTCTGTTGTTCCTAAATTTTTAACAGCTAAATTAAATTTGGTCGAACTATTTAAATTATTGCGAAATCTAACTTTTGTAGTCGTTTTACTGCCTGGAGTTAATTTTAATTCGACATAGTCGGGACTAGTGGTAATATCTAATGGTTGAGATTGAGCCAATGTTATCGGTGTCCATATTAAAGTTAAGATGCTTAAAACAACTAATAATAGTAGCTTCATTATTAATACCTATCATAGGCGATTAGCCTTGTCAGAGGAATACCTTAGAAATTACCTGCAGCTACTACAGTAACTGTATCTGAATAATCAGTAGCAGCGGCTTGAGTAGCACTAATTTTAGCTCTAAATCTTAAAGTTACAGTATCTGATGCGCCTGGGGTTGCTTTAGTAGCAATAGGTTTAAAATTAGTTTGTAGTACACCCACATAATTAGTATCACCACTTCCGTCATATGCGGTATCTACAGTTGGCGTTCCTGATCCTGAATTGACATCTAATCCATATCCAGTAGTACCAGTTAAATCATAGGTGCTTCCAAAAACACCAGCTGCCGCAATACTTTGACCTGCTGTAGAGGAGGTTAGTCCAGTATTTTTAACCCAAGCAGCCCAACCATTACGAGCATTTGTGCTAATAGTGAGTGTAACACCACTCGCTGAGGTGACACTTGAAGTTGATAGTGTTCCAAGAGCAGCAGTATTAGAACCAAGACTAAAGCTAAAAGTTGGTGGTACTGTAGCAGAAACAGTAATCAGATCAGATCCGGATGAAACAGTTGATGTGGCGTAGCTGACCGCAGAATCAACATTAGTTGCGATAGTTCCAGTTTTATCATTGGCTGCACTTCCAGTTGAGCTGGTTCCCGATGCAGTAAAGTGGAGACAATAAAGAGTTGAGGTGCTACTTAGATCACCTACTGGAAAAGTAACAGTTTGAGAGCTGACTAGTGATGCATTACCACTACCTGTACTTGGCCATTGTGTAGCGCCAGTAGGGATATTATTAGCTGTAGTATCTAATGTCCAATTAGAAGTTGAACCATCAACAGTAAAAGAAGAAGGGAAAGCAATCGACATTGTTGATTCAGTCCCTGAAGTGCTAGTTTTTAGACAGACACTTCCAGATGGTAATTGGCTAGCAGCCATTCTATCCGGACGATAATAAACTTCAGTTACAGCGGCACTAACAGTTCTAGGAGCGAGCGCTGGCCAAATAGACCAAACAAGTAATAGTGCTATTAGTAATTTATGAGTGATTTTGGACCAACGAATACGTCGTAGTTTGGCAGGAAACATATAATTACAGTAGCGAAATTTCCGGGAGCTGTCAACTAATAGTAGTCTAAAATGTCCCTGAGGCGATTACTGTTAAAGTATCTGCATAATCACTAGCTGCGGGTGTTACCGCATTAATTTTGGCTTTCACATACATTGAGGTACGACCAGCGGTAACCGGTGCTCCCGAACTGTTATAAATTAGTCGTTTATTGCTATCCACGATACCAACATTTTGGGCAGAGCCATTATATGGAGATTGGGCAGCCATTGGACCGCCAGCGCTTTCAGTATCGGAGGCATTTTGTAAACCATATCCTTCACCGATACTTGCTAAGTCATTACTGACTGCCGAAATAGTATGGCTGGCAGTTGAGCTTTGTAACCCGCTATTACTACCATTTATATATATAGATCCTCCAGAATTAGCATTTGTTGAGAAATCAATCCAAATTAAATTAGTAGCTGTTACTACTGAGCCAGGAGTCAAGTCACCGATATTTAATGTATATGGGGAAGAGGTTTCACTATTACTATTACTGATATCTAGGTCGAAGCTTAATGTGGGATTGACAGTAGCAGCAGTATCAGTCGGACCATACCCGGATTGTGTAAAATTGCCTTGACGGGCCATTACTTTAACATAATAAGTAGTATTAGCTAGGAGTCCAGTAATATTAAAACCAGTTATTCCTCCCCAGGCGGTATAGGTTTGCCAGTCTTCACTACCTAAACTAGCACCGACTGTTTGATCATCTTGCACATAGCGAGTATCGGTCGCAAAATTGTCAGTTGAAATAGCGATTGCAAACTCAGTGTCATCGGCGTTGCCTCCATTATTAATGATTAGTTGTAACTTATTGTAAAAATTGCTGGGATTTGACAGATCAGGGGCAGGGGGGACATTGGCCATCATGGTAAAAGTTAAGCCTTGGTTTAATTTATAACTGGTAGATGTCCCAGTTCCGAACTCTACTTCCCCGCTGTTACCAAATAACTGATAACTAGTTGAGCTACCATTATTAATTCCACCACTACCAAAAGAGTAGTCAATTAGTTCATAGCTGGTGCTAGAAGGTCCCGCAAAGATCAAGTTATTTATTTTAGGCAAACCCCAAAAATATCCCCCTAATACTATTAAAGATATCAATAGATATCGATAGGGATTGTTCTGTTTGTAGTATTTATTTATATTCATATATATACATATATAGATTGATATATTTTTAAAACCTTGATAAATATGTTTGTGAACCCAACAGATTATGCCAATAAGTAAACGTCAAAATTTGGAAAATCCCTTTCTTTTGCATGAGCGTAGCTGTCATTGCTTCTTTAAATCCTATCTGTTTATTAATATTTAATTTAATGAGTCTATAAGCACTAATTAAATCGGCTTTTTGGGGGTATAGTACCTCCATGCTAGATTCTGTTGTTGCTTGCAAAAATTCGATCCCTAAAACTGACCCTAATTCTCGATCAATTGCAGTGTAGGCATCTTGAATAGCTTGAATGCTGGTATATAAGTGAGCCCCTTGAAGTGACAATTGCTCTAAAGCTTTAGTTGCCATTTGATGATTAGGGTCAGCCCTATCTACAAAAGAATAAAGTACTGAGCTGTCGATAAAGATCTTTTTGGACGTAGGCATTCTATTAATATATTAACCTGTGTTATTTTCGATTTAAATTATCTAAAGATAAACCACGGGCTTTTAATCGAAATAGAGGATCACCATCTGTAAAAGGCTCAGTAGAGATATTTACCTGTGTTGGTTTTGAACTTTTAGCATGGGGAATATAAGTTTCAGCAAATGTTTTTACTTCATTTTGTGAAACACGAATATTTCCTCCCAGTTTAATTGCTTTAAGTTTGCCTTCATTTATATATCGTCTGACTGTTAGTTGATGAACTTTTAATAATATTGAGACTTGTTTAATAGTTAAAAGGTCTTCCATCGGTATATAATTTTATACATTTCGGTATCTACAAAGGCAATAAGCAAAAAAACTCTTGACAAGTTATAACCTATTCCTCTAATTTTAAGTATAGGTCCAAAAATGAAATCTTTACTGCCAAGAATTAAGATTAGATCAATATTATCCGCGCTATTAATTGTCGCATTACTTAATTTAGTTCTTGCTCCGAATTTAAGTCATCCTGCTCAAGCGGGAACACTAACCTCATCTTCCTTAACAATTTCTGACTCTCGTGCAGCTGCTACATCTGTTACTTATGATTTTGCTTTTACTTTGTCTGTGACTAGTAACGTCAAACAATGGAATGTTGAATTTTGTACAACAGCTTCAGGAGCATGTACCACTCCGACAGGTATCGTCACTACAGGTGCAACTCGGGCCAGTGATAATTTTCAAGGTACCGGCCGAACGGATACCTTTACTGGTAACGGCACTTTAATTACTGTAATCACTACCCCTGCTACGGAGTCTACTCAGGCAAAAACAGTTTCTTATACAGGAATTACCAACCAATCAACAACGAATACCAGCTTTTATGCCCGAATTACAACATTCTCAGATACTGGATCAACAGCAATTGATGGTCCTACTTCAGTTGCTGCCGCTACACTCGCTACTACCTCAATTGCAGTCTCTGCTACTGTAGATTCTACATTTACATTCACAGTTGCTGGAGTTAACTCCGGTGGTTCAGTAAATGGTGCTACCACCGATATTACCACCGGTGCAGCGACAGTTCCTTTTGCTACATTATCAGCAGCTACTCCTAAAGTCGGTGCTCATGATTTGACAGTTTCAACTAATGCTAACAATGGTTATACAGTTACAGTTAAAGCTTTAG
Organism: uncultured Gammaproteobacteria bacterium; assembly: GCA_964652495.1. Classification (GTDB taxonomy): domain Bacteria; phylum Patescibacteriota; class Microgenomatia; order Daviesbacterales; family UBA10151; genus CAYTXH01. Next base: position 1,818 of record CAZZEB010000065.1, on the reverse strand, counting down.
CCGATCCACCATTAGTTGATGGAAGTAAGAATATAGATAAATATTCCGGTACAAATGCTACTCCAACAACCTGGAGCTCCCCAGCAGGTACTACTCCAAACACTAATACCGGTTACTTTGGATACACAACCAATGATTCAACATTAGGCACTGGTACTGCTGACCGGTTCACATCTTCAGGTGGAAACAAATGGGCTGGCCCAACAACTTCACCACTTGAAGTTATGTATGGTGCAGGCTCAACAGCTGGTGCTGGAGATACAGCTCGTGTTGGCTGGCAAGCAGAAGTTAATACCTATCAACCAAACGGTGGTTACACTGGAACAGTCATTCTAGTCGCCACCCCAACCTTCTAATATGACCAAAAAATATCAGCAACCAGCAAAATTGCTTCTTATAGCAATCTTCTCAATATTAGCTGTAACCTTGGGTACACTTTCTGTTCAATCCTTAATTGCCCAGCAGAACTTACCAAGTCAAACCCTGGAGGTTTCACCCCCATCTCAAGAGTTAAATGCCGATCCTGGACAATCTATTAATGTTAAAACTAAAATCACTAACAAGAGTAAAGATGTTGCCAATATTAAAGTTCGAGTCAATGATATAACTGCTACTGGTGAAGATGGTCAGATTGCTTTAATTGAAAAGGACGATAAAAGTTTAGTTAATTGGACAACACTAGATATCGACACATTTTCTTTAAAAGCAGGTGAGTCCAAAGAAGTTAACGCTACAGTAAATATTCCAGCAGATGTAGCTGGTGGTCACTATGGTTCAGTTGTTTTTCAATTAGTCAATCCAAATACCCCAGCTAATGAAACAGCTATCGCCCAAGAAGTTGCCTCACTATTCTTAATTCGAGTTTCTGGACCAGTTAATGAATCAACCGAAATATTAGAATTCAGTGCGCCTAACTTCTCTGAATTCGGCCCAGTTCCATTTAAAGTTCGTTTCCGAAATAACGGTAATATTCATACTAAACCAGTTGGTTTGATCGCGATCACTGATATGTTTGGTAATAAAGTTGCCGATATGACCTTTAGTGGTCAAAATATCTTCCCTGGTTCAACTCGAATTGTAAATGCTAGCTTTGACCAACAATGGTTATTTGGTCAATATACAGCTGAAGCTATTTTATATAGCGGTTCAAAGAATCAGAGTTTAACTGCGAAAACTGTTTTTATCGTTGTTCCTGTTCGGATCATTGGTGTTGGTGCCGTTATTTTAATTGGATTATTCTTAGTTCGACGACGTATAATAAAAGCGTTTAAAGCCCTAACTGGCTCTAAATAGCCCATGAAACCACGGTATCTTCTAGGATTAGTTATTGCCTTCGGAATAGGTTATGCCAGTCATTATGGTGTGGAAAGAGCTGACTTTATTACCAAAAGCTTTATTCCCACAAAATCTGTGACCTCTGATCAAGTTGCTGGCCAATCATCTGATCAATTTATCAGCTATGTTAATTGGGATGGCCAAAAATTCACACCATCCGAGGTTACTATGAAGAAAAGTTATTATATTGCGATTACTAATACTGACCCCAAAAGCCGAATGTGGCTAGATTCGGATAACCCTTTACTTAAAACTAGTCGTGAATACGGAGAAACTGAGCGGTTACAAGTGTCGTTATATGAAGCAGGGATTTATAAAGTCATCAATAAACTCAAACCAAATTATAGTTTAATTGTCAAAGTCGAATAATTAAAATCGTTCAGTAAGTAGAAGTAGTGGTACTCGAGCATCTGCTCCCGTTAAAACAATTGTCGTACTACCTTCAATTTGATTATTGCCAGTTGCTAGAACCCGAGGATACTT
>CAZZEB010000064.1:0-6251 GCA_964652495.1 uncultured Gammaproteobacteria bacterium | reverse complement strand
GGCCATTCTTTGGGATCATATTGATTACCTGGACGAAGATAGATAATGTACTGATTTACCTGGTCGATTTGGGAAATAGCTTTTAATAATTGAAAAGCATAATTTTCAGTGCCAGTACGGTTTAATATAAAACTGCGAGATCCATCAATACCAATCTTAAACATATTATTGACAAACTATATCCTAATAAGACCATTATAGAGTATAGCTCGATGATTGTCAGAATTAGTGGATTAGATTTATTAAAATTTCAAAAGCAGCCAAAGAATAAATTTGACTTGTTTGTAATGTTAAGCCAACTTTTTTTAAAGAAAAGACAGATGAAAGCTGCAATATACAGAAACTTTAACGCCGTGTAATACTCTTTTTATATAAATCTAAATTCTCTATAGCCATTCCAGTTCCCATAGCTACACACATTAGAGCGTTCTCAGCAATATGACATGGAACACCAGTAGCTTCAGTTAATAACTTATCTAGATTTGTTAATTGAGAAGTACCACCCGACATGACTATCCCTTTATCAATAATATCTGACGCCAGTTCAGGGGGTGTTTGCTCCAAAACTCCTTTAACCGCACCGATAATTTTTCTTAATGGATCAGCAATCGCTTCTGTGATCTCTGTTTCATTCAGAGTAATTGTTTTGGGTAAACCTGAAGTACTATCTCGTCCGCGGACTTCCATTGAACGAATAGTCTTTTTAGGAACCATAGCATTACCGATTTGAATCTTAATCTCCTCTGACTGACGATCGCCAATTATTAAACCATGCTTACGTCTAACATAAAGTTGAATTGCTTCATCGATTTTATTGCCGCCTACTCTAACACTGCTATGCACTACAACTCCACCCAAACAGATAACTGCGGCTTCAGCAGTTCCTCCACCAATGTCGACAATCATATTACCAGAGGGATTAGCAATGGGAATATTTGCCCCGATTGCAGCGGCTAGTGGTTCATCAATTAGGTAAGCGGTCTTAGCTCCAGCACTAAGCGTAGCGTCCAAAACTGCCCGTCTTTCTACAGAAGTTACCCCAGCTGGAACACAAACCATAACTTCCGGTTTAAACAACCGATTTCGGCCACAAACACGATCTAAAAAATAACGTATCATCGCTTCGGTAATAACGTAATCTGCAATAACTCCATCTCTTAAAGGACGAGTGGCTGAAATATTCCCTGGAGTTCGCCCTAACATCTCTTTAGCTTCATTGCCAACAGCCAGAACTCGGTTATCATCATTGGAAATAGCAACTACGGTTGGTTCATTTAAAACAATACCAGTACCAGCTAAATACACTAGCGAATTTGCTGTCCCTAAATCGATACCCACCCGTTTTGAAAATTGAAACATAAGTTAATTTGTGCAAAAGTTGAACTACACTCAGTCGATTAAGCAATATACCCTATTAAAAAATAAGTCACAAGATATACTAATTGGATCAAAGGATAGCTATGACTACTTTAAGTTTATACCATACAAATTTGGCTGAGAAGCAGTAGTTGTTGGTAATGAATAAAGCATTACTAAGCGTGAAGAATCTGGCCAGGCAAAAACACTAGTCAAATCAAAATTACCGGCAAAAATCTCTGCTTTATTGGTCCCTTGATACTCCATCACAGAGATTTTACCAACTCCAAAATTAGATTGATCAGCTGAAGGTGAAGCTACTGGCTGATTACTTTGATTGAACTCATCAACTGTTACCAAATGTAAAGAATTTGGTAGCCAGGAATAAAACTTTGACTTTGGCAGACTGTAAACTTGACCTAATTTAAGATCAACTGACTTAAAATCATCTACTCCATTCTTAGAGTAAATAAATTTAGTTTCATCTGGTGACCATTTTAAATAAGCAGATTCTGAAGCTGTTTTACGAATTTGAAGATCTTTAATTGCCGCCACTTTAACTGCATTTAGTTGTTTTTGATCTTCTTCCCAGCCTCGTAAAGTTGGTTGTAAGATCGGAGTGATATCTCTTGGTGGATCATTTGAACGATCTTGATCTAATAAGAAATGCCGCTCACTAACATCTACTAACACTTGTTGAGAATCTGGGGACCATCTCATTTTAGCTTTAGTTAAATCAACATCATCAATATTTGGCATAACTTGATGAGGCTCCCCTCCTCGAGAGAAACCAATCTGTCCTGGCGACATTGTCCAAACCCAAACCCCACCTTTTTTACCAGCAGCGGGAACTATATAGGCGACTTTTTGACCATCAGGAGATAACACCGGTTGAATAGCACCATTAAAAGATAGTGGATAAACTGATGGCAAAGCTGGGAATAGGACAGCTTTGATCTCGGTAACTAAGCCTTGTTTGACATCTACCTTTCTCTCCCAATCAATATAGCCGTCTTTATGAATTTTTAAGTTATAGGTAGTTGGTTCCAAAGAATTAATATTGGCATTGGTAGCAGTAATCAAGTGATTATCTAAATAAACTGATGCTTGATCTGGAATTGAGGTCACGGAAATAATACCAGTACCAAAAACAGTGCCAGTAGTTGGTGAAACTCGATACCCTTTGCCAATATAGGCTGCACCGATGGCAATTGCACCTAAAATAACTAAAGTAATTACAGTTAATAAAAATCGTCGATTAAGTAAGGGTTTTCGGACTACTTCTTCAGTATTTTCGACTGTAGAAGTTTCTTTTGATTCAGTTTTTTTCTTAGCCATATGTTTATTGTACTAAATTATTTACAATCAGTAAAAGAGTGACCCTGGAGGGAGTTGCACCCCCGACCAACCCCTTAGGACGGGGCTGCTCTATCTACTGAGCTACAGGGCCTCGTCTAGTAGGAAAAATTCCATCACTCTATAGAACATAGCAAGTATATCAAAGCTAGAGATTAAAGTATAATTACAGTAAGTAAAAAGAATTATTTAGCACCAAACCAGAGTTCAATTTCTCTTTCAGCTTCTTCGACTGATCCTGATGCATGGATCAAATTTTCGACTGTTCTCTTTTCTGTACCAGCTGAGATAGCGGATTCAGAAGAAAAATCACCTCTAATTGTGCCTGGAGCAGCTAGAACTGGGATAGTATGTCCGACTAGCTTTCGAACAATCTCGACTGCATGAGGACCTTCAAAGACAATTGCTAATACTGGACCAGACTTTAGAAAATCAATGTTAAATTGATGAATTAATTTTCCAACCTCTTTCGGTTCGTTTGTACCTAATAACTCCATTGGATCAACTCCATATTTTTCACAATCACTGAGAGAATTTCCACCAACTTTAGTTAACCATTCATCTGTAACTGGGTAATGCTTTGAGGCAAGATCGTGGTCTGCTTGTTTGTAAATACAATCAACTATTCGAAGTCCAACTAATTCTAATCGACTAATAATTTGGCCTGCAACACGGCGTCGCATGGCATCTGGTTTGACTAAAATTAATGTTTTTTGATTTATCATTTTATTTCGATATCTTCGATAGTATATTGCCCAGAATCGTAAACGTCAATAATGGCAAATCTTGGGTTTTGAGTATTACGCGATGAAGTTACAGCTCCAATAGTAGTCATTTTAAGGCTGGTCCGAGGCTCGGTGTATTGAGACCAAACATGAGTGTCTCCGGCAATAACTTCGCTAACTTGATACTGTTTAAACCAATTTAGAAGTTGATCCGCTTGTTGTTTAAATTTAGCCTCGACTTTTCCGTACACATGATCTGAAGACGGGTGATAAAATGGCGAATGGCTAAAGACGAAAATTACCTTAGCACTCTGATTTGCTTTAATTAGCTCTTGCTCAATCCATTGCTCTTGAATCCCATCGATCCCTAAATAATTATCACTATTATCAATTAAAATAATTCTAGTGTTATCGTAGCCAAAAGAAGTATAGGAAGGACCAAAAATATCGGCAAAGGTAGTTATTGCCGCCTGCTGCCTATTTCTGGCATCCCAAAGATCATGATCTCCAGCAGTACTATAGTACGCAATTCCAGATGCCTCGAAACGCTTTTTTGCTTCATTTAGTTCTTGTTCAGTCCCAACATCTGTGTAGTCACCTAGACCAACAACAAATTTAACTCCCTCAGCTTTAGCCTGGTTTAAGGCTTTTTCTAAACCAATATTGTCATTGTGTGAATCAGCAACGACTGCAAAACGAAAAATTGGAGTTCCTAACGGACTCGGAGGTGGTGTAGGAACTATATTTTGAGTAATTTGCTGAATATCTTTTGAAGTACTTGGATCGAAAGACAAAACTTTAGAGGCAATTCCGACTAAATATTCACTACTCAGTGCATTTTTAGCTAGTTGCTGAGGATTCAAATCTAATGGATCAATGCCTGAGAAACTTTTAAAGGCTTGATATGAAGCTAAAAATAGAATTACTAAAACAGCTAAACTAATCAGCATCCTGACAAATAGTAAAAAGCCAGTGGGCCCTTTTTTGCGATGATGCTTGGTTTCATCGTGTTTTGACATCTTATGATAAGTGTAACAAGATTTGGATAGAAACTCGAATTTACATTCGATCAGGGGCACTTATGCCTAACAATCCCAAACCATTGGCAATAACAATTTGGGCTGATCTGACTAGCGCTAAGCGAGACAACTTAATCTCCTCTGCTTCGGCATTAAGTACTGGGCACTGTTCATAAAACTGATGAAAAGTATCAGCTAAATCAGTTAAATAAGTGGTTAAATGATGAACTTGATAGTCTTTAGCAATTGATTGAACTAAATTTGGATAACTAGTTAAATGTTTTATTAGCTTAATCTCTTTAGGATGTTGGTAGCTTAGATTGTCAGATTGATAATCTGAAGACTCTACTTTAGCTAAAATATTTGCCATTCTGGCGTGAGCGTATTGAACATAATAAACCGGATTATCATTAGAGTTCTTTTTTGCTAAATCTAAATCAAAATCTAAATGAGTATTGGTTGATTTCATTAAAAAGAACCACCTAACTGCATCAGCAGAGATCTCATCTAAAAGTTCATCTAGTGTGACATAGGTTCCTGCCCGCTTTGACATTCTGACCTCTTGCCCTTGGCTGTATAAACGAACTAATTGCATAATTATTGGTTGAAACCAATTAGGATTATATAAAGCAGTCATCATTGCTTGAAATCGTTCTGCATAGCTGTGATGATCAGCACCTAAAATGTTAATTTTTAAGTCAACTCCTTGATCATGAATTATGCGATGGTGAGCAATATCTGCTAAAAAGTAGGTAGGTTCTTGGCGACCTCTGCCCTGCTCTGAAGTCATCAACACTCGGTCTTTATCATCTCCGTACTGAGTTGATTTAAACCATAAAGCTCCTTCTTGGTTATAAACTAAATCTTTTTCTTCTAATAAAGTTACGGTTTGATTAATTTGATCTGGATAAAGCGATCGCTCCGAAAAATAATTATCAAACTTAATTCCTAAGCGACTAATCGCGGGTTTAATTTGATTTTCAAACATATAGTCAGCTAATTTGTGGCCTAAAGTTTGAGGATCTAAATCTAGATCATCCTTAAATTGCTCAGCTAGTTCTTTAACATACCCTCCTTGATAATGAGCATCTTGAGCTTGGATTCTTCCAGCAGCCGCTAAAACTGATTCACCTAAGGTTCTAACCTGATTGCCTGTATCATTAACATAATACTCACGTTCAACCTGATAACCATTAGCTTCAAATATATTTGCTAGACTATCGCCAATTGCTCCTCCACGACCATTAGCTAAAGTTAATGGCCCAGTTGGATTCGCAGAAATAAACTCCACTTGAACTTTTTGCTTCGAGAAATCTTGATTAGTACCAAATTTATGATCTAACGACAAAATATTTAGTACCTCTTCAGACCATAATTTAGGATCAACTTTGATATTAATAAATCCCGGACCTGCGACCTCAACTGAACTGATAAAACTCACAGTTTGTAGCTGATCTGCAATAACTTTAGCAATCTCATGAGGAGACTGATAAAGGTTTTTTGCTTGTTGTTTAGATTGTTGTAACGCAATATTCGTTGAATAATCACCAAATTGAGATTCTGAAGGAATAGATAAAACTAGATCATTACTCTCTAAATCAAGATTATTTAATATTTTTACTATCTCTTGGCTAATTTTTTGAGCTAACATAACGATAGTTTAGCATAATTTAGTTCATAATAAGTATATTTAATTATCTTAATTTTAAGAATAATAGCTAAAATATTAAAATCTCTATAGGTTTATACACCTGCCAATATTAAAAAAATATTTTTATTTACAAAAAGCATGACA
>CAZZEB010000063.1:3005-6294 GCA_964652495.1 uncultured Gammaproteobacteria bacterium | reverse complement strand
AATTGAGGATTGGCGCCGCTTACAAACTTCGGATCATTTCTATTACATGTGTACTAAATTCTTTAATGATGGTGATGTCCATAAATATTTTAATCCATATAATTCACCTTATGAAGCTTTTATTGCTTATATGAACGCGATTCACGATTTGAGATTAAGACTAGATAATAGCCCTAAAAAAGCTCCTAGCGATGTAGCAGTTAATAATAATCGTAGCTTATTTGGTAAGTGGTTCGGTCTAAGATAATCAATAAAATATGCCCAGACATCTAGCACTCGGAAACGGTAACCTATTACTTTTATATGACCAATTTGGTCAGGTTAAAGATTTTTATTTTCCATATGTTGGTTTAGAAAATCATGTCGGTCAAGATTACATACATAAATTAGGGGCATGGGTAGAGGGTAATTTAAGTTGGATTGATGATGGTAATTGGGAAGTAAATGTAAATTATCAGCAAGATACTTTAGTGGGTGAAACCACAGCAATTAATCACGAATTAGGGGTAAAATTAGAATTTAAAGATGTAGTTTATAACGAGACGAATATTTATTTAAGGCAAGTGATGGTGACAAACTTATTTGATCATCAACGGCAAATTCGGATATTTTTCCATCAACAATTTGATATTTTAGAAAATAACAGTGGTGATACTGCTTACTTTGATCCTAGATATAATGCGGTAATTCATTATCGAGGGCAACGGGTCTTTTTAGTAAATGCGGTAACTGAAATGGAATTGGTTAGCCAATCTGATCAGGAGGTAGTTCCAGGGTATAAATCGTTTGATGAGTATACAGTCGGAGCATTCCGAATTGAAGGCAAAGATGGCACTTTTAGAGATGCAGAAGATGGGAGTCTGTCAAAGAATCCAGTTGAACATGGCATGGTCGATTCGACGATCTCAGTTTGGTTAGATTTGGATGGGGGACAATCTAAGCAAGCTTATTATTGGGTGGCAGCAGCCAAGTTTTTTGAAGAGGTATTTGAGTTGAATGGTTATGTTTTACAGCGGACTCCTCAACATTTAATTAAGACTACAGCGGATTTTTGGAAGGCGTGGGCTAATAGACAGAATTTTATATTTATGGGGCTGGACAAGTCGGTATCGAGTTTATTTAAAAGATCTTTGTTAATGATTCGGACTCATGTCGATAATAGAGGAGCTATTATTGCCTCAGCTGATTCCGATATGATTACTAGCGGAAGAGATACCTACGCATATATGTGGCCAAGAGATGGGGCGTTAACTTCTTTTGCTTTAGCTCGAGCTGGGGATGCTAATGCAGCACGAAGATTCTTTGATTTTTGTAATCACACAATTTCGCATGAAGGTTATTTCTTTCATAAATATTTACCTGATTTTTCATTAGGGAGTACTTGGCACCCTTGGATAAAGGATGGCAAAATCGAATTGCCTATTCAAGAAGATGAAACAGCGACAATTATTTTCGCTTTGGGTAAATATTTCGCAATAACTAAAGATCTTGAATATATCGAAACTATTTATAATTCATTAATTAAAAAATCAGTTGAATGGATGATTAGTTATCGTGATGAAGCATCAGGATTGCCAAAGCCAAGTTATGATTTATGGGAAGAGCGTTGGGGTAGTCATACCTTTACTGTAGCTTCGGTATACGGAGCGTTTATGGCTGCAGCTAAGTTTGCCAAAATGTTAGGCAAAACTGAATCTGAAGAAAAATATAAAACTGCCGCGGCTGAGGTAAAACAGGCATTACTTAAATATTTATATGATGAAGAATCTGGATTTTTCTATAAATCAGTAACACTTAAAGATGATGGCCAAATTGAAGTAGATCGGACAGTGGATATTTCCAGTGCTTATGGAGTATTTAGATTTGGAGTTTTAGATGTTGATGATCCGAGATTAAAACGCGCTTTTGATTACACTAAACAGAAACTAAATGTTGATACTGAAGTCGGTGGGTTGTCTAGAAATGATAGTGATTATTATTTCAGAATTTCTCAGGATGTGCCGGGTAATCCGTGGTTTATTAATTCTTTGTGGTATGCCCAATATTTGGCAGCTTCAGCGAAATCTGAGGAAGATTTGAAGCCAGTTAAAGCTTGGTTGGATTGGGCAGTAAAATATACTTTGCCATCAGGGATTTTGCCTGAACAGTTAAATCCATATACAGGGGAAGCTCTCTCAGCGACGCCTTTAACATGGAGCCATTCAGAATTTATTAATACAGTGATAGATTATTTAGAGAAATTGGAAGAATTGGGGATTTGTAAGATTTGTAATCCGGTTAAATAAATGGTTTTCTGTGACGTAAAGATTCAACATAAGCTTTCCAGCCATTGGAATTACTAGTTGCTCCTAATCTGTAAAAGCTTGAGGCAATTTTATATTGCTCAGATTCTCCAATTCCAAATATTTCATTCGTCATACTGCAAAGATTGGTATATAACATAGCCATGGCACTGAAAGCTGAAAGGTATGATCCAGTGGTAAATTTATCTTCAGGAGTATAGGGTAAAGCGTTAGCAAATGACATCCATCCAGCTAAGGCTCTGGGAGACAAACTAAGAACTGTTTCTGGATTGTAGTCTAAAATGAAGCTACGAACTCCTTGATGGTAAGTGATTCTAATTGATAGGGGAAATGGTTCTGAAGATTTAGCAGGTTCGATTAATCCTTTATTCGATAATAAGTTATTAAAGTTTACGAAATAAAACTTTCCATCTTGTGAGTAAGGATTTTGTGAAATTATACTGTTTACTTGAGTTAGTCGGTTTCTGACTTCGTTAGTTTGAGCAGTCTCAGTTAAACTATCTGCTACGGATTTAAAGTCAGCAGAATGCCATCTTTGTTGTTCCTGTTGTATGTCATATTTAACAAAACCTTTTTGAAATGAACGCTGTTTTTTAATAACATCCCATAAATAACTAGCTTCTGGATTTTGCCAATATGGATTGTAATTTTCTTCGATTGCTTTTGCTCCGAAATAAGCACTTGCACCAATTGTTGCTAATCCTGCAATTAATAGCCGACGGTCGATATTTGCTGGTGGATTAATTTCCCGCTGTTTTTGGCGTAGTTTTTCGACTTCAATATTTGCTAAATGATCTGCATCAAAAATGTGTTTCATCGCCGAAGATTATACTATTTTTAGATCAATTTATCAACTATAGGACTATAGTAGATGAGTTATCGCGGTCCGTTTATTTGACTATAGGACTATATAAATAATATAATATGGCCATGAGAAATTTAGAAAGTAATGATTTCGCTGCTCCTGATAGTTCATTAAATACTGG
>CAZZEB010000063.1:0-2995 GCA_964652495.1 uncultured Gammaproteobacteria bacterium | reverse complement strand
AAAGTTCAGTTTGTAAAGCAAAGAGTAGCATTTGAAGCTAAACTAGAATATCAGCAATTGGTTGATGAGGTAATGATAAAGCAATCAGAGTATGAGGCATTATTAGCTTCTGCTCAGTTAAATCGACAGACACGTTTCGCGAAAAGTCAGTTACTAGAAGCTGATCTAAAAGCTTTATCTAAGAAATTAAAATCAGTAGAAACCGCATATCTAAGTGGTGGATTAAAGGCAAAAGTTTTTGATTTTTTATGGGGTTTAGGATTAAAACGTCAAGCAGATCGAGTAATGCCTTTATATTCTTTAAACTATCAATCTATTGATGGTCGCCATCAGTTGGCACAACTTCAAAGTTCTACTCAAGATGATGCGATTACGACCGCTTCTCATAATGAATTATCAGTATCGATATCTAATCTCACTAGAGCTGAAACTAATTGGCTATTTGAGAACCGAGATAGAGTATTAATGAAAGCAGTAATTGATTTTAAAGATAATCCTGATGAAGTAGCAAGATTATTTGCTCGATATGAATTCGCTAAAGGTGTTGATGCCAGGGGTATGTATCGTATTTATAGGAAAATAATTCATCCAGATTTTCTGTTTGATAAAACTAACTTTAATGCTAGTGAGACTGACATTCCGGGAATTGATGATAGGTTATATTCATTTCAAAAAGAGTCAGAATCTTTATCAGAAAATCAAAAATCTGCACAAAGATCCGCATGGATTCATGCTCGTGGTAGATTAATTTCTTTTGATGAATTAAATGATGAAGCATTTTCTAAAATAGTCCGAACCTCTAAAACACCAATCAGGGAGGATGTTTTGAAAAATAAGATTGATTGGCTTTGCTCATTAAATCGAGAACAGTTGGTTCAATTATTTGGTCGATTTGCTATGGTTTCAGGAGACCCTTTTGATGGGTACTTAAAAATTAAAATTGGTGGAAAAGGTAGAATATTAGTTAAATTTGTGGAGGCTATTGAAGGAAGTAAAGTATATATACAATTTGGTAAGTATTCTACTGTTTACGGAAATTAATTTCACTCTATAAAATATTTCATTTGCTGATATAGAATGGTTATTATTCAATAAGTAATGAAAGATCGGTATGAGAGACATTATCAGCAAGTTGAGTTTACGGAAGAGGTAATTAAGGCAGGGATTCCCCGAGCACTACTAAGCTCATTTCCTGATCATTTTTGTAAGCAAAGATTGAGACGTCAGAATTGGACCTTAGTTTTTATATCTAATCCTGAAATGTCTTATCAAGTAGTTGCGAATAATTTGGGTCTAACTCGTCAGCGGGTTAAGCAACTTATCAGTATAGAGATTAAGAATTGGTGGATGTGGAGTGATCCAGAAATTTGTAAAAAATTTCCCTTAGAGGTAGTAACCGATTTTAATTACCGCAAGGGTCCGTTGCCCGCCAGAACTCGGAAATTGTTTTTAGCATTAGATCAAGGTCATGATTTTAATGATGTGATTAAGAGCTTAGGTGTTAGTCGTACTGTAGAAGGTAGTCTTCGCTCAGTAGCTAAAAAATATGGTTACTCGATTACTAAAAGTAAGCGATCTTATGAAGCTTTAAAGGACTCGATAGATAAGGGAGAGGTTGATGTAAGAGATTTAGAAGTAATTAATCCGGCATCAATTTCTCGATTTAAAGTAAATTATCCAGAACAAACTGATTTTAAAACATTAGGTTTAGTTTTATCAGGATTAAATGTGCGAGTAAGTAAAAAAAGTTTCAATGCTATTTGTGAGTTTTTGCGATCAAAGGGTGTGAATGTATTCGACCAGAAACAACATCCGAAAGGGACCATTCATCATGTTTTAAGTCGAGATCAACAGGTTATTCAGGATTTATACCTTGAGTGGTTAAGTACAAATCAAAAGCGTATATTAGGATAACCGAGCTCTGTTGCCATCTCTGATAGCAAAGAATCTAATTCTTGTCGGCTTAGTTTGCCCCGGATAATTCTTTGAATTTGAGATTCAGAGATTAATTCGGTGCTAACTGTTTCAACTTCTTCAGCAGCTGGATGATGCTCAATCAGCGATTGAAAGTGATTTTCTGCTTCAGCTAGTGAATGATAAGTGGTTTTAGCAATTTGTTTATGAGCATCTTCAAGTAATCCATCATATCTACTTTCATGTAATATCGGACTGATCAAGGCTTCTGGTCGGGTAGAAGGTAATGATTTAACGATTGATTCTCCTGAAATAGGAGATAGATTATCTGGATCTATTTGTTGCTCTGCCAAAGTTTTCCATGTTTTATAGCGGTTTTGTTCAGTGGGGTAATGTCGTTGGATTGATCGCGTTAATACTCGACGTTGTAGATATTTGCTGATTTTTAGTTTGACTAAAGTAGCGACGATCAGATCTTCGGTGTCTGGTTGATGATTAGTTTGATTTTCTGATTGTTGTAGTTGATAGGCAGTGCGGAGAAATTCAAACTTTAATGATTTGCTGACTAATTTCCGAGCAGATTCTGGTGCGATTCTGGCGGCGATTAGTTTTTGAGTGGCTAATTTGGCTTGGTTTAGATCAGCTTTGGTTTCAGTTAAGGAAATTGAATTTGTTTTTAAAGCTGGAGTAGTTTCTTGTTTCACAGCCAGGTTAATTAGTTTGTTTAATATTATTTGTCTTTGGTCTGGTTGAAGTGTGGTTTCAGGAGTCGCTTTAGTTGTAGCTTGACTGGCTTTTTCAAGTAATTTAGTGATTTCTAATGGTTTGTTGATGGTGATAGTTTGGGGTTTTAATATCAAAGATTCTTGAGCTTGTTTCTGGGGAGTAGGTGGGGCTTTTAGGGATTCAATTGTCATTGTTGATGGTTTTAACTCTCTGAATATTGGTTGGTTATAGGTGATGGTTGGTTTGCGTTCAGTGATAGGTTGATTGATTTTGGCGATGGCTTTTAGTTCGGTGATTGGCTGCTTGATGTTTAAATTAGGATTTAGTTGTCGATTAAGATTTAGCTTTTTACTTA
>CAZZEB010000062.1:0-6340 GCA_964652495.1 uncultured Gammaproteobacteria bacterium | reverse complement strand
GCGAGTTGAGTATACACAGGCGATCGAGAGAACTATCCTTAAGGAACTCGGCAATTCAGCTGGACGTAAGTTAGCAAGATGTCCTGCCTCCAAGCAATTGGGGGCCACAGCAAAAGCCGCTGAGCGACTGTTTATCAAAAACACAGGTCCGTGCCAAAGCGAAAGCTGATGTATACGGGCTGACACCTGCCCAGTGCCAGTAATTTAAAATTTCAGGTGACTCCCCGCCGCAAGGTGAGGGCCGAGCTTGGGGTCTAAGATCTGGTGAACGGCAGCAGTAACTATAACTGTTCTATGGTGGAATCGCCGCCTTAGAAGGTGTACAGTTCCGATTTATCGGAATGAAGGTGTTTTTGTAATCTGACTAAATGCTGGAATAACTCTGTATATGACAGTACTAAATTAATTAGTTATGCTAATAACCAATTAATACAGTGATAATCTGTTCATTGGAGTCAATCAGCAGGGAAGAATACGACCTACCGTCGTAGAACCCTCAGAGACTATATGTCAGACTCTTTTAGTTTTAACTTAAACTTTTTGAGAAGATATAGTCCGACCTGCATAGCGATATGCAGAGGCAAGAAGTAACTCGCTTGCATAAGTAAAGCTTGCTTTACTCGTAGTAACACAAAATTTAGGAATGAGCGAAATTCCTTGTCTGGTGAGTTCAGACCCGCACGAAAGGTAGAACGACTTAGCGACTGTCTTGAGGATAGACTCGGTGAAATTGCAATGGCTGTGAAGATGCGGCCTTCCCATACTTGGACAAGAAGACCCCGTGGAGCTTTACTGGAGCTTGGCCCTGATTTGAAAATTCAATTGTATAGCGTAGGAGGGAGCTATGGCGACAATGAAACACCTCTCTTTTGGATTTTCAGGTCTAACTATTAACCTTATAAAAACAGGTGATAAGACAAGGTCTGGCGGACAGTTTAACTGGGGCGGTTTCCTCCAAAATCGTAACGGAGGAGTGCAAAGGTACTCTTGGCGCGTAAAGAAATCGCGCCTTTAAGCGCAAAAGTATATAGAGTGCTTGACTGTGAGACAAACAGGTCGAACAGGTGCGAAAGCAGGCTTTAGTGATCTCGTGAGTGCTCGTGGGAGCCTCTCGGCTTATCGGATAAAAGCTACCCCGGGGATAACAGGCTAGTGATACCCAACAGTCCACAAGGACGGTATCGTTCGGCACCTTAACATTGGGGTGCGGCAGAAGTAATTCTGTTAGCACTGTTATTTCTTGGATAAATAAACCATGGTCTTTTTGAAATTTTCGAGGTCTAAATGACCTTGATAGTTAGTTACTAGCTCATATCGGTGAAACCCTATGATTAAATTCAGGGTAATACCGAGGGAATCCCGACATACGTCGGGGCCCCTATCGACTTGATCCCGCGTAGCTCATTAGAGCGAAGTAGGACTAATATGAGGTACCAGATAATCTGGACTGCAAGAAATTGCCTTTCCGACATGAACAACCGGATTGTTAAACTTATATTACACGGCTAGCACCCGCCATCGGCGGGTTGAAGGTATAGTCAGGCCAACAAGTAATTGTTGGATTAATTCTGAGATCACAACTGTGATTATCAGACGACAGCGATGTCGGCTCATCGTATCCTGGGGGGGTAGTACCTCCCAAGGGTCTGGCTGTTCGCCAGTTAAAACGGTACGCGAGCTGGGTTCAAACCGTCGTGAGACAGGTTGGACTCTATCCAGTATGGGCGTTTTGATTCTTGAGGGGAGTTGACCGTAGTACGAGAGGACCCGGTTGAGGCAATCCCTAGTGTGCCTGTTGTCGGTAAACCGGCAGCGCAGGGTAGCTACATTGCTGTATGATAAGTGCTGAAAGCATCTAAGCACGAAGCAGACCCCGAGATGAGGAATCTATTAAGATCCGTGGAAGACTACCACGTTGATAGGAGTCCGATGTAAGCGTCGTAAGGCGTTTAGTCTAGACTTACTAATGATCGGTGTTGAGATTTTTTTGCTTTCGGTCTTTAAAAAAGTATTGTTATATCAATTTAGGTTGTTGTAACAAGTCGTATTCACATTTTTGGGTATAAATTATTCTAAGCTCTATTATGTAATATCCTGAAAGCTCTTAGTTGAACATAGCTCGCATAAACAAAAAACTAAACTGATTATTAATAATAGAAGTGTCAAATTTCCTTCCCCTCTAAAATACTATTATCTAAAGGTAGAAGAGCGAGGAATTCTTTTTTTTAGGATTTAGTTTCTGTTCGATATTCGAAATAATTATTACTTTTCCCAGCCTTTTGGCTTTTGGTTATACCATTCAATCAAACTCTCAATACTTTGATCTAATGTATGTTTTGGCTGCCATCCTAAAATTTCTTTAGCTTTAGTAATATCAGCAATCATCTTATCTGCTTCGCCTTGGCGGCGATTAGCAGCAGTCCCAGTTTTAAAATCTTTACCAGTTTTGTCTTTAACAATTTTAATAATCTCTAAAACAGAATTACCTTGACCGGTGCCAATATTAAATTGATTACTAATTGATTCAGGTTTAAATAAATATTCGATTGCTTTCATATGTGCATCAGCTAAATCAACAACATTCACATAGTCACGAATAGGGGAACCATCAGGAGTTTTAACATCAGCATAATTTAATTCGAAAGTGCCTAATCCTAATGCTCCTCGGACAGCATTTTGAATTAAATGAAAGGATGGGTTCTTAGAATCACCGAGTTGATGGTCATCAGTAGCTCCGGTAACGTTAAAATACCTAAGAAAAATTGTCTTCAATTTATCTGTTTTAGAGTACCAAGACAATATTTCCTCGCAAATTTTTTTAGTAGCACCATATGGGGAAGCAGGATCTGCTAATGGGTGCTTTTCATCCATTGGGCTGTATTGGGCATCACCATAAACTGAGCAACTAGAAGAGAAAACAAAGTTTTTTATACCTGTATTAATTGCTGCTTGAGCAATTCTTTGAGTTCCAATCACATTATTATTAAAATATATATCAGGTTGATTCCATGATTCACCAACATTAGCCAGTGCAGCAAAATGAATAATTGCCTCAATTTTCTGATCCTTTAATACTGATTCAATATCGTCAGTGACCAAATCCAATTCTTTCCAAATTATTTTTTCTGATCCATATTTATTAACTAGATAATCAAGAGGAGCACGATATCCACGACTAAAATTATCTAAAGCTAAAATTTCATAGCCATTTTGAAGTAATAAATCTGAGGTAATTGATCCGATGTAGCCACCTGCGCCTGTGATTAGTATTTTTTTGGAAGTTGAACTCATCTTTATTCTGAGTATATGAGGATCAATAAATGATGTCAAATAAACTAGCCTTGTAAATTAATATTAGCAGACATAAAATAGCCTCGATGAGTGAAATAAGCAGAAGACAAGTTTTGGGTTTAGCGTTATGTGGGGGTTTGAAGTTTGCACTTGATAGTACGCCAGCTTTTGCAGACCCCAAACCACCTGTGAAGAGTCCATTCTACAATCCACCGGTTATAGGCAATACCTTTTTGATGGCGAGTAAACAAGAATTAACAGCTATTCTTTGCAAATACAATCCGACCTTTAATGGTAAAACTTGGCTTGAAGATCCAGCATTTTTTAGTTTATATCTTAATCAGCAGGGACAATTTGAATTAATGAGACGAGGTCGCTTATTAGATTATCAAGTTGGCGAAGTGGCAGTTAGTCCTTTAAATAATCGCTTAATCGCAATCGATTATGAACCAGCGCGACAACCATTAAAAACAGTTCCTAATCCAGATCAACCAAAAGTTCGTTTAATTAATGAAGATACATCCTTTGATTATACAGTTGCTGATTTGAGTCGAGGATATGCTAGTAACTTTAAAGTAAATAAACTCAGCTTTAGTGATGACTCTAGAAAGTTGTTAGTCTCAGGGTGGAGTCATCAAGAGCATCAATTCTCTTACCCAATCAGCACTTTAATTGATACAGAGACCGGACAAGTCCAACCGATCTTAGATAAAGATCGTCAACTGATTTTAGGACAATTAAGAGGACCTTTAAAAGCAATTGGTCCAAAATATCAAGTTGATGCCTACACTGGTGGTGCATTGGCTCCCTTTCCAGTTTTCGACAGATCAGCCTCATTTTTAATTGATCCTAATACTGGTGAATTCACTTCAACAATATATCCTGTTAAAGAACAGCCGGATCCGGTTCGTCCGGTTACTATCAAAGCTAAAAATGGGGAGGAGTATGAACATCATCCTTTTATGATTCTTAATTTTGGTAGAACTCTCAGTGTTAAGCGTCAAGATTCAGAAGATTCAGAATTTATTTCAACCCAAAGTTCCGATTTCCAAATTGGCTCATTATCCGCGATTCACTTATTAAGTAATCGAACAGATGAGTTTTTAGTAGGTGTTCCAACACGATTAGATCAGTTAATCTATCGCCGTGTTACTGATGGCTTAAGACCAGAGGACGATTGGCAATTATCACCACGACTTACTTTTTGGTAGTTACGGCTAACCCCTTGATACTTAATACTATATACGTTATAATTTATGCCTGGTGGTTTGAGCGTAATGGTCCGACCTGATCTCATCCCGAACTCAGTCGTCAAACGTTACAGCGGGGACGATAATCCAGTCGAAAGGCTGCGTGAAAATACCTCACTGCCAGATTTATTAAAGCCGACCCTAAAAGTCGGCTTTTTTTGTGGCTAAATTTGCATACTAAATAGCTCCTAGCTATAATCCCTGATGTGATTAGTGTCGAAGGCGTTGAATTAGCATCAGGTTTAGTTGGTTTAGGTAGGCAGTGGCCACCAGAAAGTATTAAACCAATCCCTAGAGACGAAGAGGCTGATTTGTTTTTAACTAAAGCTGTTAATGAAGGTATCCGTTTTTTTGACACTGCGCCAGCTTATGGTAGTAGTGAAGCACGCTTAGGTCAATTTTTGCGCCAATTTACCCCAGAACAACCTGCCTATCAAAGGCTAATTATCGCTACTAAAGTTGGTGAATATTGGGACCCAGAATCAAAACAATCTTTTGTTGACCATACCTTTATCGGTATGAAACAAAGTTTAAGTGTAAGTAAAAGTAAATTAGCTGATAAAGCCAGTATTGTCTTCCTTCACAAATCTAATAAAGCAGCTATTGTGTCCTCAGAGTTTAATGAATTTGCTGACTATGCTTTAAAAAATGGAGTAGAGCATATTGGAGCTAGTATTAGTGATGTCGAGACTGCTGAAGCAGCTTTAAATAATTCGGTAATTAGTTATCTGCAATTGCCATATAATCATCAAAGTTCTCAATTCAGAGAAGTAATACAAATAGCACAGAAGATGGGGAAAGTAGTTGTTGTAAATCGACCGTTTTCCTCAGGCAGATTACTAGCTGATATTAGTCCCGCTGATGCCGACCAAGCTCGAATTGAAGCATTTAGTTATATTCTTCAAGATCTTAACAAAGGTTTTATTTTAACTGGAACTACAGACCACAGTCATTTAAGACAGAACATAAATGCCTTCAATCAGGCGTTAAGACAGCACAGATAATCTTTTCTTATAGACTCAACCAAATAAATAGTGTAAAATACTAAAAATCAACGAAAGTGAGTAAATGCTAAATTATGTCAATGTCGATGGCCGACTTAATGGCCAAACAATCTAATACACCTCTTCTTTTAACACGCGGACAAGAAATTGAGGGTACGGTAATTGCTATTAGTGATACTGAAATCGTACTAGATCTTGGAACCAAAGCTGAAGGTATTATTCATCGCAAAGATTTATCTTTAGAGCAAGAAGAGAACCTTAAAGTAGGTTCTAAATTAAGCGCCTTTGTTTTATATCCTGAAAATGAATCTGGTCAAGCTTTATTAACTTTAAGCCGAAGTAGTAATCCAAAAACTGCAGCACTTGCTGCTAAATGGAAAAAATTCGAAGATGCTAAAGCTAAAAACCAAACATTAACTGGTAAAGGTTTAGAAGTTAATAAGGGTGGATTAGTAGTTGAAGTTGCCGGATCACGAGGGTTCTTGCCATCTAGTCAAGTTTCTCTTTCTCAAGCAGCTAATTTGGAAGATTTAGTTGGTCAAGATGTTGAAGTGATGGTTATCGAAATCGATGTGAATACTAATCGATTAATCTTCTCTCAAAAAACTAAAGTTAGTGATGAAACTAAAAAATTATTAGAAGCAATGAAAGTAGGGGAAGAAGTAACTTCTAAAGTTGCAGCTGTCTTACCATTTGGAGTTTTTGTTAATTTGTCAGAAGGTGTTGATGGTTTAGTTCACGTCTCTGAGATCTCTTGGGAAAAAGTCGAAGATCCTAACACTTTATACTCTGTGG
>CAZZEB010000061.1:0-6419 GCA_964652495.1 uncultured Gammaproteobacteria bacterium | reverse complement strand
ACCCGAGTATTCCAAATCCTTGACTCGATTTTAATTGGGCAGCTAGCTTTTGCACGTTAGGTTAACTATTTCATGCGTTAGTTTACAATGTCAATATGGTGAGGCTAAATTTCGATCAGTGGGTAACATTTATTATATTGTTTGGATTAACTTGGGTAGTTTGGCCATTTAGTATTAGTCCCTTTGAATTGCCGAAAGTTTGGTTGTTCTTACTATTAGTAATGATTTTAGTTGTTTATCAGTTTATAAAAGTAGCTAAAGAATGGCCGAAGATCTCTATTTTTCAAACGATTCCTAGATGGAAGTGGGTGGCTTTAATAGGAATGCTGGGAATTTGTTATGTGCACTTGTTTGCCGGTGGTGGTGGTTGGGGCAATCAATATCGACCGCAAGGGGAATTAATTTATCTAGCTTTAGCAGGGTGGTTTTTATTTAGTGAAAAGTTGAATTTATCTCTGAAAACTTGGGGGAATTTAGGACTATTTAGTTTAGTTGGTTTAGCAATGAGTGCTGTTTTAATTGGACCAAGAGAAGGTTGGAGGTTTGTCGGTTTTTTTGGAGAACCGAATTCTTTAGCGGCAGCAAGTTTATTTTATTTAGGATTAACATTGTATTTATCAGGGTATAGAAGATGGATTGGAGTTCTATTGGCAACTAGTTTAGTTCTGGCTAGTGGTTCTAGAGGTGGAGTTTACGGATTGATATTAATGATGTTTTTTTGGATTGGTTGGAAATGGCGATGGTGGCGGTGGTCGATGCTAGGCATATCGATTGTAGGATTTGTTTTATTAACAATATTGGTGTTAAGAGTTGGTGATTTAACTTTAGAAAAACCTGGGGTTTATCAAGAAAACCGAGCAGAGATTTGGAAAGTTAGTTGGGAAATTGGTGTTCAAAATCCACTATTTGGGGTTGGATTTGAAAATTTCGAAAAAGCCTTTAAAGATCGAACAGCAGAAACTAATAAAGAGGTTCAATTTTTGACAGTCGATTCAGCACATAATATATGGTTACAGTGGTGGGCTAGTGGCGGTTTATTAGGTGTTTTTTTACTGACTTGGTTAGTTGTGAGGTCGGGTTGGGAGTATTGGAATACAGACAGAAACGTTTGGTTTATTAGTCTTATTGGGTTGCTAGCTGTTCAATTTTTTACCCCGGTTAGTATTGGAGTTTTAGCATATTTCTGGTGGCTTTTAGCAGGAATATCGACTAAAGACCAGGTAAGTATTGCATGATGTGAAAAAGTTTGTTAAGATACGCCAGTAGTTTCAGGAAGGCTTCTGGGCACCGAAGCCAGTCCAAGGAAAATAAGATGCCATTAGACCCAAAAATAAAACAAAATATAATTGATCAATTTTCAACTCATAAAGGAGACACTGGTTCTCCTGAAGTGCAAGCCGCATTATTGACTGAACAAATCAAGAATTTAACAAGCCACTTAAAAGAACATAATCATGATGTTCATTCTCGACGAGGATTATTATCAATGGTTAATAAGCGACGACGCTTATTACAATACTTATTGAAAAAAGATGCTGAGAGATATCAATCAGTTGTTGGTAAGCTCGGTTTGACTCGTTAGTTGCAAGTTGTTAGGAATAAAGGTATAATCTGGAAGATAGTGGATTTGGGGATTACAAAGAGATGAGTAGTACACAGTACTAATTACCTCTTCTATAGTTTCCAAATCTCCGAAATGATTCAATTAATAAGATTAGTTTTTTAATCCTGAGTAAAGAATCAAGATTACATTAAAATGCAAAAAGTTATTACTAAAGAAATCGATCTATCAGGTCGAAAATTAAAATTAGAAACAGGAAAATTAGCTCAACAAGCTGATGCTGCTGTGATGGCAACTTGGGGTGAAACCGTAGTGTTAGCTACTGTTGCTACTAAACCAATTAAAGAAGATCCTGGATATTTCCCATTATCTGTTGAATATGTTGAAAAACATTATGCCTCTGGTCGAATTACTCCACAAAAATTTATTAAAAGAGAAGGCCGACCATCAGAGAAATCAATTTTAGCTGGTCGAGCAATTGATCGATCTATCCGACCATTATTTCCTAAAGAATTCCGAAATGAAGTTCAAGTTATCGTGACTGTTTTGTCTTATGACGGAGTTAATGATCCTGCAGTATTAGGATTTACAGCTGCTTCTGCTGCATTAGCAATCTCTTCAGTTCCATGGGCAGGTCCATTAGCTGGAATTCGAGTTGGAGAATTAGATGGTCAATTAGTTGCAAATCCAGTATTAGCAGATGTTGAAAAATTGAGCTTACAAGTATTAGTTGCTTCTTCAACTGAGTTAATTGCAATGGTTGAAGCAGAGGCTAAACAAGCTAAAGATGAGCGAGTATTTGAAGCTATTAAGTTAGCTCATAAAGAAGCTCAACCAATTGTTAAATTGATTCAAGAATTAGTTAAAGAAGTTGGTAAAGAGAAACAATCATTTACCTCTTTGACTGAGGGTGTTGATGCTGATTTGTTAAAAACAGTTAAAAAAGATATTTATACAAAAGTTAGCAAAGCTTTGAGCGATACCAAAAATGTTTGGCACGATTCAACTGGTGATTTAATTAAAGCTGAAATTACTGAAACTTACGGTGAGAAATTAACAGAGATCCAAATCAGCTTCATTTTTGACAAAGTTGCAAAGCAAATTATGAGCGAAACTATTTTAGCTGGTAAAAGAGTTGATGGTCGAGGATTGGAACAGATCCGAGATATCGAGATGGAACTTGGATTATTACCTCGAGCTCATGGTTCAGCTCTATTTCAACGAGGTGCATCTCAATCATTATCAATCGCAACTTTAGGTCCATTATCTGATTCTCAAACTTTAGAAGGTATGGAAGGCGAGAGCCAAAAGAGATTTATGCACTACTATAATATGAGTATTAATCCGTTCTCTAGTGGTGATGTGAAGAGAATTGGTTCTCCAAATCGACGAGATATTGGTCATGGTAATTTAGGAGAGATATCTTTGAAGGGTGTATTACCTTCTGAAGTTGAGTTCCCTTATGCGATTCGAGTTGTTTCAGAGATCTTAGGAGCAAATGCTTCTACTTCTCAAGCAGCTATTTGTGCAGCTAGTTTAGCGATGTGGAATGCTGGTGTCCCAATGGAACCAGTAGCTGGAATTGCTTTAGGATTAATTACTGAACATTCAGAAGATGACAACGGCAAACCAGGACGTTTCCAAGTTATCACTGATATGCAAGCAACTGAAGATTTTTATGGTGAGATGGATTTTAAAGTTGCAGGTACAGTTAACGGAATTACTGGTATCCAAATGGATACTAAATTACACGGATTAACTTTTGAAATCGTTGAAGAAGCATTACGACAAGGTAAAGCAGCTCGAGAACAAATTTTGGCTAAGATGGCTGAAATGATGCCAACTGCTGCAGCTTTATCCCCATACGCACCAAAGATCTCTACTATTAATATTGATCCAGAAAATATCGGTAAGTTAATTGGTTCTGGTGGTAAGACTATCAATGCAATTATTGCTCGAACTGGAGCTCAAATTGATATTGAAGATGATGGTCGAGTGATGATTTCAGCAGTTGATCAAGCTGCAGTTGATCGAGCTGTGACTGAGGTTGAAGGAATGTTTAAAGAGGTAACTGTCGGTGAAACATATACTGGTAAAGTTGTTCGAATCGTTGATTTTGGTGCTTTTGTAGAAATTATGCCAGGTCGAGACGGTTTAGTTCACGTTTCTCAAATGGCTCCTGAAAGAGTTGAACATCCAAGTGATGTAGTTTCTGAAGGTCAAGAAGTAAAAGTTCGAGTAACTGAAGTTGATCCAATGGGTAAGATAGGCTTATCAATGTTATTTGGTGCTGATATAAAACAAGATTCTGAACGACGACCAAGTGGTGGTGGACGCGGTGGAGATCGAGGCGGTAATCGAGGTGGATTTGGTGGTGGAGATAGAGGCGGTAATCGCGGTGGATTTGGTGGTGGAGATCGAGGTGGTAGTCGTGGTGGATTTGGTGGCGGTGATAGAGGTGGTAGTCGAGGTGGATTTGGCGGCGGTGACAGAGGTGGTAGTCGAGGTGGATTTGGTGGCGGTGACAGAGGTGGTAGTCGAGGTGGATTTGGTGGCGGCGATAGAGGTGGTAGTAGAGGTGGATTTGGTGGCGGTGACAGAGGTGGTAGTCGAGGTGGACGAACTGGTGGTTTTAGTGGTCCTCGCGGTGAATCAAACCGAGGACAAAATAATCGTGATTTCGATCGATAATTCAAAATACTTCAAAATAATTTCAGTCTGGTTTAAAAATTCACGTCATTTGTGGAAATTAGCTTCCTTTGTGGTTATCGGGATTGTTATTGGTGGTCTAGTTTATATTCTTAGTATCAGTCAATTAGCTGGTGATTTACGGGCTCAATTAGATACTCTCCAAGGTAAATCAACGATTTTTATAAGTGTTGAAGAAAAAAAAAATGAAGCCCGTATAAGTTGGACTTTTAGAATTGCTGATTCTGATAAAGATGCTGCTTTAGCTTATGGTAAAAAATTAGGTTTGTCTGAAGATTGGTTAAAAGGCTCAACTTTGGTAGTGAATACTGAAGTAGCTAGACAATTAGTGAATATACTACCTTTAACAGCCGAAGTGGAATTTGTAGAAAATGAGATGAAATTATCAGCTGGAGAAATGACTATATTAAATAGTAGTTTACCTGAGAAGGAGTATCAGTTAGCAACAGGGAGTAGTCAGTTAAAAGTTAATTATCGAAATCCCCAAAATTTTAATTTAAAAGTAAATAAACCTTGGCAGGTTTTAAATCATGCAACTGCTAGTGGTCAATTATATTTAGCACCAGTCTTACTTGAGCAATTAGTATGGATGGATCGACTTGGCGAAGTGATGTTAAAAGTGGATAATAAGAATATCGAAGGAAGTTTATTATTAAAATAAATTTCTAATCCAGCTGAGCTGGTTAGAAATCTTCTTTGGAAAGGGGTGACGCGAGCAGGCTTGCGAGCATCCTAAGGGGAAAACCCTTTATGGGTTGTCACCTAGGAAGTACTTATTTATGGATTCAACTGCCCAAATTATTGCTAGATTAAAACAACAAATTTTAACGCCAGGTTTACCGGCTGACGTTATCGAAAAATTACATAATGAGTTATCTCGAGCGGAATTATTATTAAAAACTAGTGGTTTTATTCCTGAGGTCGATAAGCAGTTTGGATATATTGATTTTGTTTCCAAACTTCCTTGGTCGACAGCGGGTAAGGATAATTTAGATATTAATCATGCTAAACAGATATTGCAGCAAAACCACTTTGGTTTGGAGGCAGTTAAAGAACGGATTTTAGAATATTTATCGGTTTTGATCTTGAATACACAAAAGGGT
Organism: uncultured Gammaproteobacteria bacterium; assembly: GCA_964652495.1. Lineage (GTDB taxonomy): Bacteria > Patescibacteriota > Microgenomatia > Daviesbacterales > UBA10151 > CAYTXH01. The sequence goes on along the minus strand of CAZZEB010000061.1, from coordinate 1,046 downwards.
CAACAAGCTAAATCTCCGGTTTTAGCATTCGTCGGTTTGGCAGGTTCTGGTAAAACAACAATCGCTATGTCGATTGCTAAGTGTCTGGATCGACCATTTATTCGAATTCCGTTTGGAGGTTTAGGGAGTGCTTTGCAGTTAAGAGGTCAGTCTCGAGTTAAGCCTGAGGCTGAACCGGGGTTAATTATCAAATCAATTAAAAAAGTTGGGGTTAAAAATCCGGTGATTTTACTTGATGAGTTAGATCGAGTAACTGCGGAAGCTCGAGCAGATATTATGGGTGTGTTGATCGAATTATTGGATCCGGAGCAAAATCAGGCTTTTACAGATCATTATGTAGATATACCTTTTGATCTGTCACAAGTGTTATTTTTAGCGACAGCTAATAATGTTGGCAATGTTGCCACTGCGGTGATGGATCGTTTAGAGTTAATAGAGATGCCCTTTTATTCTGACCAGCAGAAAATTGTCATTGGCCGGGATTATATATTGCCAGAGGCTTTAACTGGTTCAGGATTAGATCCAAGACTGGTAAATATTGATCCGAATTTATGGGTGGAGATAGTTAGACCACTAGGATTTGATGGTGGTATTCGATCCTTAAAGAGAAATATTGATAATTTAGTTCGTAAGATTGCTAGACAAGTGGTAGAGGGAAATGCTGGACCATTTCAAATTAATGCTAGTAATATTAAGCAGTATATGGGAAGTTAAAGATAGGAGAAAAAATGCCAAAAATTAGATCGTTTAGACCAAAAAATTATAAAAAAGCTGGTAGTCAGCAGCCATTTGTGAGTAGCAAAGTAGAACAGAATGTTACTAATTCCGATTTAATCGGAGCTGATTATTATGATGAACCTGAAGTAATTCAGCAATTAGCAGTTAATAGTCAGCAAACAGAGGTAAGCAATTTTATTGGAGTAGATAGTCGTCAAGCGCCTGTTTTACCGGCAACTGCACATGATGTAGTCAGAATGGTATCTCTAGGGGGAGTCGGGAACGTCACACGTAATATGTATGTTTATGAGTATGGTGACGATATTCTG
>CAZZEB010000060.1:0-6515 GCA_964652495.1 uncultured Gammaproteobacteria bacterium | reverse complement strand
AATGGTGTTGGCGATATCGTAAATACTTTGGATGATGATACTAATGTCAGATTCAATGCAACTACCACAGCTGATTCAACTGTCAATTTGGTTGATATTAACTTAACAAATACCTCTTCAGCTTCTACTGGTACACTTAACTTATTAGCAGTACGAAACTTAGCTGATGCTGGTACTGGTATTGCTGATAATTTGATTTATGCAACAAATCTAGATACTGCAGGAACAATGACTAGCGGTATTGGCTTTGAACAAAATGGTAGTGGCAGTACTGTTACCAATGGAGTCAACATCGTCAGAACTGCTGGTACTTTAACCAATGCGATTAACATCTCAGGCACAATTGGTTCTAACTTCTTAAATACTCCAACTATTGATATTACTTCAGCTGGAGCTATTACTGGCGCTACCGCGATCACCTCATCAGGAACAATCACATTCTCAGGGTTGGCATCTGCTGGAGTTGTTCATACTGATGGTTCAGGAGTTCTTTCTACAACTGCGGTCGACTTATCATCAGGAACCTATGTTACTAATACCTTACCAGTTGGTAATGGTGGTACTGGTGCTACTTCATTCACCGGTGGCGGAATTCTTTATGGCAACGGATCTGCTGCAATTGGTGCTTCCAGCGCCGGTACAGCTGGTCAAGCAGTCTTATCAGGGGGAACTGGCTCTCCAACATTCACCACTGGAACCTTAACCTTGGCTTCCAACTTTAGTGTCTCTGGATTAAATGGCTTAACCTTGAATACTGGCGGTTCAGCAACTAATGTTACCTTCCCTGGCACTGGTGCAATTACCTTAGTTGGTACTACTCAGACTCAAACTCTAACCAATAAGACTTTGACAGATTCTACTAACACGTTTGCTGACGAAGGTGATGCTACTAAACAATTAGCCTTCCAATTATCAGGAATTACTACAGCTACCACTCGAACTCTAACCATCCCAGACGCTTCTGGAACCATCTGTTTGAATACTAATAACTGTGGCTACGGTACCGCCTCAGGTAGCACTAATAAGATTGCAAAGTTTACCGGTGCTTCAGCATTAGGTGATTCTTCAATCACTGATGATGGTTCAGTTGTCACTTTGGCTAGCGATGTTGACTTCACATTATCAAGCACTTCTAATATCGCTATCACTTCACCAATAGCTGGTTCAGTTAATGTCTTGTCTCTGATTACAACTCCATCCGGTTCAGCAGGTACAGTCAATGGTGTTTATGTATCTCAAGCCGACTCAGCTAATACCAACGGATTAGATCGTGCGATAACTGTTGATAACAACGATACTAACTTAGCAATTGCTTCAGGTATTCACTTCTTAAATACTGGCGGTGGTGGCTATACCAATTACTTAGATACCCCAACTATCGATATTACTGGTGCCGGTGCTATCAGTGGATCCACAGCAGTTGATATTACTGGCAGCGGAACTATAACAATTTCAAGTGTTACTGCTTCTAGACCAGCGAAGTTCGACGGTAGCAAAGGTTTAACTTCTGGATTAATTGACTTAGCTTCAACAAATGATATTACTGGTGTCGTCGCTTTAGCTAACGGTGGCACAAACAAAGCTTTGACTGCTGATAATGGTGCAATCGTTTATTCAGACGGTGATAGCTTTGAACTATTAACTCCAGGAACATCAGGTCGAGCCTTATTATCCGGCGGCGCTGGTGCCCCAACTTGGACTACCGGTACATTAGCTCTAGGTAGCAATTTCTCAGTTGGTGGAGGTGGTACTTTAACTATTAATCCTTCAGCTGGAACCACAGTCAGCTTGCCATCAGGTTCGATCACCCTAGTTGATTTATCAACTGCTCAAACATTGACGAATAAGACTATTGGTTCAACAGGTTTGATTGTTTCTGGTGATGCTAGCCCAGATATCGTTTCTTCTTCTAATGAAAACATTGTCTTAGCTGCTGCTGGCACCGGAGACTTTGCGTTAACCCTAGACGATGATACTCAAGGTCAGTTTAATTCTACTGTCGCTTCTGATGTCAGCTTAAACGTTGTTGATATTAATTTGACAGATACAGCTGCTGCCTCAACTGGCACCTTAAACTTGCTATCAGTTCGCAACCTAAACGAAGCCGGTGGAACAGGCACCCCAGATAGTTTGATCTTTGCAACTAGCTTAGATGCTGATGAAACTGTTACCAATGGTTTATTAATTGCGCAGAATGGTTCTAGCGGTACTATGACCAATGGTCTTAATATCACTAACACTGCTGGAACTATTACCGATGCTATTCATATCGCAGGTACTATCAGTGGCAACCTATTGAATACTCCAACTTTAGATATCTCAGCTGCTGGTGTTATCTCAGGAGCTACTGGTATTACATCTAGCGGTACAATTACTTTCTCAGCCGAGAATACTGATAACGGTATCTTACATACCAATACTTCTGGAGCTTTGGATAGTCGAGCTTTTGACTTCTCTGGAGTAACTAGCGCTACTACTGGTACATTACCAACTGCCAATGGTGGTACCGGCTTGAGCATAGCGTCATCCGCGATTGCTGATGGTGAGATCTTGATTGGTAATGATGCTGGCAATGCTTTCGTCAAGACTACCTTAACTGCCGGAACTGGTGTGTCAGTCACTAATGGTAGCGGCACAATCACTATCGCTTCAACTGGTGTCACTTCAGTCACTGGTACTGCAAATCAAGTATTAGCTAACGGCACCTCTGGATCAGCTCAAACTGGTGCTGTCACCTTAACCTTGCCACAAGATATTAACACCGCAGCTACACCAACATTCTCTGCCTTAACTCTAAGTGGTTCGACAGATATCACTACCGGGACAGATCAAAACTTGACGTTGGATGCCAACGGTACTGGCGCCTTAGTCTTAGCTGATACTACTGTTACTATGTCTGGCGGCGATACTACTTGGGATATTACTGGTGGTGCGACTCGAACTGTCGCCCTATTAAATTCAACAGTAGCTCAAGTTGCTAACTTAAACCTTTCAGATGGTAGCTTACAAACTGGTGGCACTACTCGATTAAATAATTCTGGTCAATTAACTAATATCACTGGTGCAACTATTACCTCAGGTAACTTTGACATGTCTGGTTCCGGCGGCACCTTTGATACCGGTACTGGTAATGTCACCGTACGGGGCGCCACCACCATGACAAGTACTTTGAATGTTGATTTGGGAGTTACTTTAGACAGTACGTTGGATGTAGTTGGTGTAGCTGACTTTGATACCACCGGTACTTTCGGCTCCACCTTAACAGCATCCAATGGTTTGACCTTAACTACTGGGGCTTTAACAATGACTGCGACATCTGGAGCATTAACACTTAGTGGTATGAGCGCTTCTAGCTTAGGATTCGGCGCCAATGATCTTACAGTTACTTCTAATAATTTCAATACCACCTCAACAGGTATTAACAGCACAGCTATTGGTGCTACTACCCGATCAACTGGTGCGTTCACCACTTTGCAATCAAATAACAACACTACTTTAGCTTCTGGTGCTGGAGCATCATTAACATTAGGTAATGCTACTTCCAGCTTTAGCTTAGATTCATCAGCATTAGATATTAATTCTTCAGGTGCGATGTCTGGTATTACTGGCTATACACAAGCTTCAGGTAACTTCCAAATCTCAGGTGGCGGTACCTTCTCTACAGGTACCGGTGCAATCTCCTTAAATGGTAATACTACAGTCGCTGCTAACTCTAACTTGAGTTTGGCAACTGGAACTGGTGTCTATGCCCAAGATTTTTCAGGAACCACTCAAACCCCAATGAGCGTGACTGCTTTGTTTGCACCAACCGGTGGTGGTACTCAATCAGCAGTTAATATTGACGTTACTAATACTCCAAGCTCTTCCGGTAACACTATTCGAGGATTGAATGTTGGGGTTTCTACTGGTGCGGCTTTGACTGGTATTAGCACTATCGGTGGCCGATTCTCGACTACTAGTGCTAGTGCGATTGGTGGTGGTGAAACAAAAACAGTTTATGGCATCTACAACACAGTTACAGCCTCAGGTGCTACTGCTGGAACTACCAATGCTTATGGGGTGTACTTAACAAGTGACGTCACTCATGGGGCCGATGCTGGAACTGTTAACCAATATGGTCTATATGCTGCTAATGGTACTTCAGGAACAAATGGTACTGCTACTAAAGCTGCGATCTACGTTGAGCCACAATCTGGAGCTGATAATAACTACGGTTTATGTTTTGATTGTGATGGCACATGGAGCACCTCGACAGCTGCATCTGGTATCCAATTTGGAACAGATTCGAGTGCTGTTTCTATTTATCGATCATCTTCCAATAAACAAATTACTGTTGGTGGTACTGCTCCAGGCGCAAATGGTAGCACAGCTTTGTTGACTTTGGGTGCAAATGCTATCTCTAGCGGTAACTCTTCAGGTACTTACTTAGGTCTAAACGCTGCCAACGGTTATGCAGGTGATCTATTGAACCTACAAGTTAATAGCACTACTGAAATGGCTGTCTTAGCTAATGGTTCAGTGACCATCGGATCAAATGCTTGTAGCTCAGCTGGTTTGTGTTTGGCTGACAATAGCATCTCTTCAGCTGGAACAATAGTCTTAAATAGCAATGCTAGCACCAATGTTGATGTTCGAACCGGTGCTTCATTCCGAATCCGAAACGAGGGGGGTACAACTACTCCATTCGACTTTGCATATACAGGTACTTCAGATCAAGACTTCCGAAGTTACACTCTATCAACAGGTACCAATCGTTTGAACGAGATTAAAACTGGTGCAGCTTATACTATCAACTATGATGCTGATTTCTACGCTAATACATTGGATCTAAATACAAATGTGACTGTTAGCGCCGCTTCTGGCTCTCCAACAGTCATGGGTTATGATGTCCGATTACCAGGTTATGCCAATACTTCTGGTACAACAGCTAACGTGGTTGGTTTATCGATGAATAATACTACTGGTAGCGGTAATAGTATGACTATTAGCACCTCTGGTGGCGGTGGCCCAGCAATGGATTATCGATTAATGGACTTATACATGCCAAACACTATTACTGAAACTACCGGTACTATGCAGGTCTGGGGTGTTCGGGTGACTGGTCCAACCACTGCTACATCAGGTGCTGAAAGATATGCCTTCGGCTCATCTCTGACAGCTGGTAATTTCGGTGTCGGTACTACCCGACCACAAGCACCAATGGAAGTCTTATTGAATAGCAATATTCCTACTTCGGGAACTGTCAATTTAGTTAACGTTGCTGGTGGTGAGGCAATTAGCATGCCTGCTACTTTAACTGCACTTAACGCCTTTAATTTGAACTTAGCAACTAACTTCACTTATAGTTTCGCTTCTGGAACAGGTATTATCCGTGGTTTATATCTAGATGCCCCAACCACAATTACCTTAAGCAGCAATGCTGGTCAAGATGTTCGTATGCAACATATTGAGACACCAGGTATGACAATTCAATCATCAGCAGATGGTGCGATAGATATGTATGGCCTGTATTTGGATAATGTTGGTGGTATCAACAATCAGTCAACCAACTCCGCAACAGTTGATTACCGGGGTGTTTATATGGAAAACCCAGCCTTAACTAGATCCGGTACCAACGGTACAGTTAACGGTTATGGATTAATTATGGCCAATAACGGTGCTGTTAATGCGAACACTACTATGCGCTATATCTACATCGATGGTGGCACTGGTGCTGGTACCAAGTACGGTATGGTTATGGATACTGATGCAGGTAACGTTGGTATTGGTTCACTAACACCATCCAGCAGACTTCAAGTTCGATCAACTCAAACCTCAGGTGTTAATACCTTTATCGGTAGCAACACAAGTGCGGTGACTCTAGGCGGAGCTTATACTGGCTTAAATGTTGAGTTAGCTACCAATATTACTCCAAGCGGTCAGAACTTTACTGGTATTGATCTTGATTTACCAGTTTCAGGTGCTATGTCCGGTGATACTGTCCGGGGGATGACAATTACTCCAGGTGCTCTAACCAATGCTTCAGGTACAAGCACCTCAATAATGATGGATATCAGCATGCCAGCGATTACTCAAAGTGCTGGTACATTAACTTCAACTGGTTTGAATGTTCGATCAGGGACAGTTACTTCAGGTACAGATTTTGCAATTACCGCCACCAGCGCTAGCGGAGATGTTGCTCACGGTGTCACTACTTTAGCTCCAACTGATGCTTATTTGTCTGTAGTTCCAATTTCTGCTACTGACGGAGGAACATACATAACCGCTTTAGCCGACAATGTCGCTGGTGCTCAAGCATTGGGAATCCGAGGTGTCTTAAATTCCAACCCAACTGATACTATTCCAGCTATTAAATTAACTGGTCATCGAGCATCCGGTACTGGTGTTGCTGATTTAGCTGCAGCTGAAACTGTCTTCCAGATTGCTAATAATGACGACACTTCAGCATTTACTATTTTAGGCAATTCTAATGTTTGTATTGGCAGTACTACACCAGGCGCAAGATTAGATGTCAA
>CAZZEB010000059.1:3318-6567 GCA_964652495.1 uncultured Gammaproteobacteria bacterium | reverse complement strand
AATCAAAATCTCTTAGTGTCCCAATTGTTAACATTGAAAAAATACTTCGATGATTAATTTGACGTAATATTGGTTCAGCCATTTTAGCTGGACGGAAGTGGAACTTTTCTAAGTGAATTCGTCTTTCCATTATCTACCTTGTCGTAAAAATGCTGGAATCTCTAAATCATTATCTTCTTCATTATTATCATCAGCCATATTTTGGAAATTATCATCGTTGTGATTGTCCTGTTGAGTGTTCACTACTGGTTGGTGTTGATGAGAGTTTTGTTGCGGCTGTGGCCGAGGAGCTGCTGGTTGAACTCCAAATCCAACTCTAGGAGTCATCTGATTCATTCCAACACCTGCATACTCGCGTAATCTTTCTCGCATTTCATCAAAACCAGTTGCGATAACTGAAACTTTGACCATATCGACCAAATCTTCTTTAATTGTTGCACCAAAGATGATATTGGCATCAGGTTCAGCTGCTTGAGCAATAATTTGAGCTGCTTCGTTAACTTCGCTCATACTCATATCTGGGCCTCCAACGATATTAAACAGAACGCCTTTTGCACCTTCAATAGAAACTTCCAGTAATGGTGAAGCAATCGCCATTCTCGCAGCTGTAGCTGCCCGATTTTCACCTCCAGCTTGACCGATACCCATTAACGCAGAGCCAGCATTAGACATGATTGTTTTAACGTCAGCAAAGTCTACATTGATCAAACCTGGCATAGTGATCAAATCTGAGATACCTTGAACACCTTGACCCAAAACTGAATCAGCCAATTTAAAAGCCTCTTGCAGAGTCATGTTTTTATCAACAACTTCTAATAATCTTTGGTTAGGGATCACTATCAAAGCATCAACTTTATCTTTAAGAGCTTCAATCCCCTCTTCAGCCACCATCATTCGTCGAGTACCTTCAAAACCAAATGGCTTGGTAACTACAGCGACAGTTAATGCTCCCAATTGTTTGGCTACGCTAGCTGCCACAGAGATTGCACCAGTTCCAGTTCCTCCACCCATACCAGCAGTTAAGAAAACCATATCAGCATCTTGTAAAACATCTTGGATCTTTTGAGTTGATTCTTCAGCTGCTTGTCGGCCGATATCAGGGTTGCCACCAGAACCTAACCCTCGGGTCAAAGCTTCACCAATTTGAACTTTAGTTGGAGCTTGATTGCTAAGCAAAGCTTGAGCGTCAGTATTAACAGCTACGAATTCAACACCTTGGATCTGTTGTAGTGAGATCATTGAATTTAAAGCATTGGTACCACCACCACCTAAACCTACTACTTTAATTTTGGCGAATCTTTGAACATCTGGTTTTATTAACATATTTGTTTAAATTTATCTTTTGTTATTGCGCCGATTGTATCAGCAATAATCGAACTTGTCGAGACCTGTAGGGCAGCAAAAAAGGCACTCATCTAAATTGAGTTTTATGGCAGAAATGACTTGAGCAGGTTAGTCACTTTATTCGATATCGCTTTGATCGGTAAGCCTTTGCCCAAAACCGGTAGGTTTAACTCTTGGGCTGAACCACCACTGCGTATGCCATATAATATCAATCCTGCTGCTGCTGCGAAAGAGGGAGAGTCAATCTCATCAGTTAACCCCATAAAGCCTTCAATTCGACCAATTCGAGCTGGGAAACCTAAAATATACTTAGCTTGCTCTAAAGTACCAATAGTGCTTGAAGCTCCACCAGAAATAACTAAACCAGATGGAATCTGAGCTCCAAAGCCACTTTTTTTAATTTCTTTACCCACAAATTTAAAGATCTCTTGCAGTCGTGGTCGGATAATGCTATCCACAACAGCTTTGCGTGGAACTTTTTGACCATCTTCTAAAATTCCTAATGCTTTTAGATCCAACATATCTTCTTCTTTCTTGCGTGTTTCTTTTTCAGTCCCTTCAGGCATAACCGGTTGTTTTGGCACATGAGCTAGCTTAAGTTTCAATGCTTCAGCTGCTTCTAAAGAGATTCGTAGTCCAACAGCGATATCTGAAGTTACATGACGACCTCCTAATGGGATCACTGACGAATAGGCAATTGCTCCATCCACAAAAATAACCACATCAGTTGTTTCTCCGCCGATATCTACTAAAACTACACCCAACTCTTTTTCAGTTTCAGTTAAAACAGATTCTGAAGAACCTAATCCAGAAAAGACTAATTCATCAACATCAACTCCCACCATATTGACGCATTTAGCAAGATTTCTCATTGCGGTTGTTGCGCCAGTAATTAAATGGGTATCTGTTTCTAACCGAACTCCAGTCATCCCAATAGGATCGCGGATCCCCATTTGGCCATCCACTGTAAATGACCGAGGGATCACATGAAGAATTTCCCGTGCTGAAGGTAAAGCAATTGCCCTTGCCGCATCATTAACCCGAGCGATATCGCCTTCGCGAATTTCACCTTCAGGTTGAGCTACAGCCACAACTGCATGTTGATTAACACTTTCTATTTGAGGTCCACCCATTGAAACAAACGCTGAAGCCACTGAACAGCCAGCCATTCGCTCAGCACTTTCAACACTTTCAGTGATTGCTTGAACAGCATCATCGATATCAACAACTTGGCCTTTTTTAACTCCACGAGAGTTAGTCGCAGCAACACCAATTAAATTTAATCGATTATCTTCACTTAACGAAGCTATTAAAGTTGCAATTTTGGAAGAGCCTACGTCAATTCCACAAATAATTTTATCTTTAGCCATAAATTTCTACTCTACTATACTCTATTTTCACAATCGATGTCACCAATAGAATTAGATGATTACTCATAAAGCCACTTTTCGAGCTCTATAAGTGTCTAATCAATAACTTACTATTTATTTTTGTAAATTACCACCGGTTTATCAAACCGCAAATCTACTCGATTGATCGACTTTGAATCAATTTTAGCTTTCTGCAAGATTAGTTGTAAAGAGGCTGTCTGCCTCAAAACATCTTCGTCTAAAGCAATCACTACCTCTAACCCATCTTTCATCTTAGCCAGAAAAACATCATGATTAGTAATTTTGACCCAATTAGGCACTAAACCCAACAAATTCATCTGAACTACAGCTCGATTACCCTCTAAAACTAATCTCGAATTTAGAGACTTCCCTACCACTAACTCTCTCTCAATCATAAAATACTTCGGTAAACTACTTGGACTAGCTTCAGTCATAAATATCTTCCCAAAACGATCAACCCAATAATTATCACCTTCAGGTTGAATCTGATCACTAAAATCTAAAATCGCTGTCT
>CAZZEB010000059.1:0-3308 GCA_964652495.1 uncultured Gammaproteobacteria bacterium | reverse complement strand
ATTAATTGAGCAATCCCCGGTGTTATTCTAACTAGCTGCATTACCGCCTCGGGTGTTCGACCAATTAAACGAATCTCTACACGATTAAACCACTCTCTTTTGACATCAACTTGCTCTAAGCAATGATTTTTTTGTAATAATTCGTCAGTTAATGATGAAGTATTTAAAGTAAACCAGTTTTGTTTATCCAATTTTATTTGCTGTCGAATCTCGATTTCATTCTGACAAAATGATTTTACGAATTGAACATTTATCTCCCGGACAGCTAATAAATCGGATTTAAATAACCAAAAACCTAAGCCCAAAACTAAAATTACAATCAAACAAATCTTTAACCATAAAGCAAATTTACCTCCTGCAAAAAACTGAGGCATACCAGATTTCTTAACCCGTTTATTTATTGTAGGTGAGTTACCAGTTTTTCTGGGACGATAAATCTTGGCCTGCCCCAAATTTTTAACAATTCCTAATTTCGGTTTGGATTTCCAGAATTTCCATTTCATTGTTTTTGTTTATCAATTAATTTCCAACTCTCTTCGACAATTTTACTTGCTGCATCTACTCTAGCAACCACTTTTGCTGCTGTAGCTTTTTCTTTCCATTCAGTTAATTTATTTAACATCGAATCAATCTTCGATAATAAATTTTGACTATTTAATTCTGATTGTTCCAAAATATCAGCTGCTCCTAATCCGGCAAAATATTTAGCATTAACTAACTGCTCTTGCTTAGAAATATATGGATATGGAATCAATAACATCGGCAACCCAAAATAAGCTGCATCACAAAGCGTATTAATACCCGCCCTAGAGACTATCATATCTGCTGATCTCAGCACACTAGCCATCTCTTCTGCTGACAACCATTTAGTCACCATATAGCCAGAATCTTTTACTCGTTTTTCAGTCAAGCGCTCATAATCTTGAAATTGAGAATCACCTGTCTGATGAATGACAACTGATTTTTCTAATAACTGATCTAAAGATTCTTCGACTGCCAAATTAATGGCGTGCGATCCTTGATTCCCGCCAGTTACTAACACAATCGGCAACTTTGATTTAGCTGCATAAGATAAAATCGCCTCCAAACTCTTGGGTGTAGTACTTTTATTTAGCAATTGCTGTCGAATTGGATTTCCAGTAACTACAGTTTTGTTTTTATCAAATTCATACTCCGCATCAAATGAAACTGCTACTTTATCTGCCACCCAACCACAAATTGTATTGGCAATTCCTGAAATTAAAGTCTGTTCATGTATCAAAATAGGAATATTTTGCAATTTGGCCGCAATCACTACCGGCACAGACACATACCCTCCAAATCCAATTACTAAATCTGGCTTTTCTTTATTTAGAATCTGCCAAGATTGCCAAAAACCATAAGGAATCTTTAGTAAAGAAGGAATCGTATATCGAGTAAAAGTCCGCTGCAATCGCCCAGTAGTAATTGGAATAAATTTAATTCCCTTCTCAGGTAAAACTTGAGATTCTACAGAAGGTGTGGGATCACCTTCGCGAGTAGTTTTTCGACCTACATAAACTATTTCAACTTCAGGTTTCGTTCTATACACATCAATCACAGCCTCAGCAGTTGTAAAGTGTGCTCCAGTAATCAATACTTTCATTTCCTCAATCATACTATTTCTATGCACAAGCTAAAATACCCCCTTACTATAAGTTATAGGATAACTTAATATACACACATGGAAACCTGTAAAAATATTCCTCAGCAAGCAAAAAAAGCTTTAGAAAATCAGGCGCCTATTTTAAAAACAATTTGGACAACCACCAGTTTATTTGCTGCATTCTCTTTTGGAGCAGCTCTTTATACAGCTCCATCCTTAGCCATCGCCGAAAGAAAAATCACATTATGGTGTGATTCGAGTCGAAATCCTTTTTATGATTACAATAATTGTCAAAAAGCTATTATTGAACGCTCAAATGTTTTAGCTTTAACAGGCAGTACTTTAAGTGCCGGTATCGCCGCTTTAGCTATCGGACATCTAGCAAGCCAAAGATTAATAAAATTAGAAGAAGCCGCCACTCAACACCATTAATTTATTTCTGACTCTTCGAGATATTAAGCAAAATCCCGATTGCTACCATATTAGCTAATAAGGCCGATCCCCCATAAGAAATAAATGGTAAAGGCACCCCAGTCAAAGGAATCAGTGACACCATTGATGCTAGATTAATCGCTGCCTGAGTACCCAACCAAGCAGTTAAACCGAAAGCCAACAATTTGCCAAACTTATCTGTACAACGTTCCGCCACGGACAGTCCTCTGTAAACTAAAAAGGCAATCAAACAAATTAAAATAATCGAACCAAAAAAACCGAATTCTTCACCGACAATTGCAAAAATTGAATCCGTAGTCACCTCGGGAATAAATTCAAACTTTTGTCGAGATTGTCCCAATCCAAGTCCAAACCAAGAACCGGTGCCCAAAGCAATCAAGATTTGAGAAATATGATAAGTATATCCTTGCGGATCTGAAAATGGATCTAGAAAAGCTAAAATTCTACGTTGTCGATATGTCGAACTTGCTACCAACATTAAAAATCCTGCTAACCCGACTGGAATCAAAGTCCAAAATAATCTCAAAGGCACACCTGCCATCACTAACACTGCCAAATTACTCAAAAAATATACAATTGCTGTTCCTAAATCTCTTTGAAACACACCAATAATCATCACTACTCCACCCACAATTAAAGCAAATGGCTGAACTCTCGCCCCTTTTTCAAATAACATCGCCAACAAAATAATGGTAGTTAGCTTAATAATTTCTGCCGGCTGAATAGTGATAATCCCCAAATCTAACCAGCGATGAGCTCCACCACCAGCCACACTCAATCCCGGAATAAATACCGCCAAAATTAAAGCTAAAGACATGCCGAACATCGGCCAAGCCAACGCTTTATAATTTCTGTAGGGAAATAAACTAGAAACTAATAAGGCAATGGATCCCAAAACCACCCAGATCGATTGTTGCTTTAAATAGTGATATTTCTCTCCAAAATCTCGATATGCATGAATAACTGAAGCATCATAAACAATAATCAACCCAATCCCCACCATCACAGCAGTTACAATTAACAACCAATAATCAAATTGCCATTGACGCCAATCCAACCAATTAGTTTTGGCTGAAGGATTTTTCCAACGCTGATTTTTTTGACGATTATCATAGTAATCTGAACGCGACGTGCTTCGAGGAGTTGAGTTAATTCTTCCTTGTTTCGATTTTGCGAAATTATTATTATCATCATTACTGTAACTGTTACTTCTGATAGAATTAGGTCTAGG
>CAZZEB010000058.1:0-6723 GCA_964652495.1 uncultured Gammaproteobacteria bacterium | reverse complement strand
CTTCGTCAAACATCATTTGCTTTAGTCGAAGTATTACCAGTAATTGAAGATACAGACCAAATTGATATTAAAGACTCAGATATTGAATTTGAAGCTTTCCGTTCTGGTGGAGCTGGCGGTCAAAATGTTAACAAAGTCTCAACTGCAGTTCGTTTAAAACACATTCCCAGCGGTATCGTTGTCACCTGCCAAACCGAACGCTCTCAACTTCAAAATCGAGAAAATTCTCTCAAGTTATTAAGAGCCAAATTATGGGCAGTTCAACAAGAAGAAGAGAAAAAGCGCGAACAATCTCTAAAAGGCACCACCCAAGCCTCTTGGGGAACTCAAATCCGGTCTTACGTACTACACCCTTATCATATGGTCAAAGATCTCCGAACTGAAGTAGAAACATCGGATACCGATGCAGTTTTAGACGGCGAATTGCATCCCTTCCTCGAAGCCCAGATCAGATCTAAAGATATTTAAATGTCAGCAGACAGCTTTTAGCTAGCCGCTGACAGCCAGATGGTTAAGAATACCCTTGCGTGTCATTCCCGCGCACGCGGTAATCTTAGATTATTTCTTATATACTTTATCGAAAGATTGCTTCGTACCTCGCAATGACGTCTCAACTTAAGCTGCTAGCCACCGACTGCTAGCTGCAAGCTAATTAAATTCTCCTACTCTTGTACTCTGGATTGAATATGTTAAAATAAATTTTAGTAAACAAACTGTCATGAAATATAATTCAAACGACAACTCTGTTAGCCGCTTTCCAATCAAATCTCGGCTAAACCAAATTTTCCTAGGAGTGCTATTAGTCGCTGTTATTGGGGGAGGTTTTACCGGTTATGTTCTAGCCTCAGCTGACAGCAAAGGCACTGTCACTCCATTCACAAATACCGAAAAACCAAAATCAGCCACTCAAGATACTCGAACATTCCGAGATTTTGCAGAAGGCCAAATTACTAAAAAACCAGCACCTAAAAAAGCTACTGAATATACCGAAGGAACTCATCTCTTAGTTCGAGATGGCCAAGTTCCAGTTGCTCTAACATCCTCAGTTGTTGATTTATCACTATTTGAAGGTAAAAAAGTCAAAGTCTATGGTGAAACTCAAAAAGCGGTTAAAGAAGGTTGGTTAATGGATGTCGGTAAGGTTGAGGAAATTAATTAGTAAGCGTATAGCGTCATGAGCTTCGCTCTTAGCGTTTAGGTTAATTAGATGAATCATTAATTTTTTGCTTCTTTCTATACGCTTGACGTTAAACGCTATTTTTCAAAATAATTTTTTCAATCTAGTTTGACTAGTTGAAAAAAAACAATATGACTATTAAATTTGACAATGTATCCAAAAAATTCGGTAGCCAAATTGCCGCAATAGAAGACGTTAACTTAGAAATTCAAGGTGGCGAGTTCGTCTTTTTAGTCGGTCCATCGGGAGCTGGAAAATCAACTTTACTCAGACTACTTGCTAAACAATACCAACCATCAAACGGTAAAATTTTTATTGATGATGTTGATATTACTAAATTAAAAGAAAAAGATTTACCTTATTATCGACGAAAAGTTGGTTTCGTTTTTCAAGATTTTAAACTTCTCGATCACCGAACTGTTTTTGAGAATGTGGCTTTAGCCTTAGAAGTTCGTGGCATGCCGGATCATGATATCCGCAAAGAAGTTGAGCGAATTCTAAAATTATTTGAAATTTGGGACCGAAAAAACCTCTTCCCAAGTCAATTATCGGGGGGTGAAGCTCAAAGGACTGCTATTGCTCGAGCCATTATCGGTAAACCTGATATTTTACTAGCCGACGAACCAACTGGAGACCTTGATCCACAAACCTCATGGGCAGTTTTACAGCTGCTTAATGAGATTAATTCTTGGGGAACTACCATAATTATGGCTACTCACAATGTCGATATCGTTAACACCTTAAAACGACGAGTTATCTCACTCAAACACGGTAAAATTATCAAAGATAAAACAGAAGGAAAGTACGAGTACCATTAAAAAATATGAATTTTAGTCGCTTAATTGCTAATGTCAAAAAAAATATTCGCCGAACACCTTATCAAGCCATGGCTGCGATGATGGTTATGTTTTTAACTTTCTTTGTTGTTGGCGTTTTTCTATTATTAGCACTCGGTTCTCAACAAATATTAACCTATTACGAAAGCAAACCTCAGGCTATCGCTTTCTTTAAAGATGGCACCACCACCACTGATGTCGAAGCTATCCAAAACAGCCTCTGGCAAACCAACCGTGTAACTGAGCTTAAATACGTTTCTAAAGAAGATGCCTTAGAAATTTATCGTGAAAGAAATAAAAACAATCCTGTTTTACTAGAATTAGTTACAGCAAATATCTTACCCTCATCACTTGAGATAGCTACTATTTCTCCACAAGATTTAACTCCAATTGTTGAAATTATTCGCAAAGAACCAGTTATTGAAGAAGTTGTTTATCCAGAAGATGTTGTCAAAACTTTAGCTAGCGCGGCTCGGGTTATTCGGGTGGTTGGTATCAGCGCTGTTAGTTTCTTATTACTCTTCGCTATCTTAGCAGTCTTAATGATCGTCGGCTTTAAAATTAGAGTTCAACGAACCGAAATTGAAACTATGAAACTATTAGGTGCCTCAAAATGGTTTATTCGTAGTCCATATTTATTAGAAGGTATATTTTATGGATTTATTGGTGTATTGATCTCTTGGATCTTTACCTACGGCATCATGTGGTACGTTTCGCCATTCATCCAAAATGCATTAGGAGAACTTCGATTATTACCTGCTCCTCCTCTAGCCATGTTAGCTATTTTGGGAGTCGAAGTGCTACTATCCTTAATCGTTGGTGGTATAGGATCATATGCTGCAGTCCGACGCTACTTAAGATTATAATCAAATCTAACGATGTTAAGCTTTAATTCAAAAATATTATCGCTGTGTTTGGCCATCACTTTAATTTTAAGTTTGACCATACATTTATCTCCTTTGATTTCACCAACAATTATTTATGCTCAATCATCTGATGATATCGATAAACAACTCGATGAAAAACGGAAACAGATCAGCGAAATTGAAGCTCAATTAGCTACCACTCAAAAACAAGCCAATACACTGAGTTCACAATTGAAATTTATTGACGGTCAAACCCAGCTAACTGAACTTAAAATGGAGCAAGTTCAGTTCCAATTAATCAAACTTAATAAGGAAATTGAAGAATTAGATAATCGAATCGGACGACTCTCTACCTCGGTTGATAAAATATCTGAGGTCTTGCTCGATCGAATTATCCGAACTTATAAATATAGCAGCGTCACTCCAATGGAGCTGATGTTGTCAGCTAATGGTTTCGGCGATTTATTAACTAAAGTTAAATACCTTCAAGTCGTTCAAGCCAATGACAAAAAAGTTTTATATCAACTTCAAGCGACAAAGGCAACATATAACGATCAAAAAACTGATAAACAATCCCGCCAAACCCAGCAAGAAAAATTAAAACTCGATCTCGAGAAATATCAAATTCAATTAACAAGTCAAAAAGCTGAAAAAGACCGACTGCTTAATGCCGTTAAAAATGATGAAGCCAAATATCAAAAGCGATTAGCTGAACTCCAAAGAGAAATTAATCAAATCCAAAAAGCCGCTAAAGTTTTAATTAGCACTGAACCTCGTCAAGTTAGCCGTGGTGAAACCATTGGATTAATGGGAAATACTGGTTACTCAACCGGTGCTCATTTACACTTTGGAGTTTATAATATAACTTCTCTCGCCGACTATAATTATTATTCCAACTACGAAAATCCTGAAAACAGTCTAAAAAAGATGTCAGTTACTTGGTGGGATTACCCAAATTGCGACGACAGCAAAGCAGCCAAAGTTAATCGCGATACCGGTAATGGATCTTGGGATTGGCCGATGAGTATTGAAGGTTTGTTAATTTCTCAAGGTTACGGTGAAACCTGTTTCAGCGGTAAGATGTACGGCGGCAGACCACATCCCGCTTATGATATGTACAACAATTCTAATATCTTAGTCAAAGCTGTTGATGACGGAAAAGCCTATTTCTGCCGAAATTGTTTAGGTGATGGTGCTAATGGAGTCTTCTTATTCCACTCCAATGGCAAAATGAGTTTATATTGGCATTTACAATAACAGTTAGAAAATAGTTAACAGGAATAGATTCTCCTCTACAATTTCCGAAGCAATCCTTGCCCTTTGTGTCATTCCCATGTAAAAGGGAATCCCTGCTTTTATATTCGTCATCGCGAGGTACGAAGCAATCTTGACCTTTTGGTCATTCCCTCATTTCCGTCATTGCGAATTAAAGTGAGCAACCTCACTTTGATAGTCGGGACAACATATGGCTATTTGCCAACGGCAAAAATTTGTAAATTCACTATTGTCCGACCTCTACAATTTCCGAAGCAATCCTTGCCCTTTGTGTCATTCCTGTGCACACGGGAATCCATGACTTTTGCCTTTCCACCTCCCACCCGCCACTAGCGGTTAAGTATAGATTGCCGCGCTCCGCTCGCAATGACACCCAAGAGGATTCTAGAATCCCGAATCATGAATCTATTTTCACGCTGTATGGCCGCAAGCTTCCGACTTCCGACTTCCGACTTCCGACTTCCGACTAACTATTTTCTACTTTCTACTCTCTAATTTCAGCTGTTTGCGGTAGACGGTCAGTGGTAGACCGACTGCTGGCTGATAGCGGTAGTCTAACTACCGACTGCTACTAATTTTCCCCTCTTGTGTTAAAAAAAATAATTTGTACAATACGCTTACTGCCACAATGCAGTGAAGCAGTTTTTTACAACTCTCATTTCACTACTGCTCCTTCTCTCTTTCTTCTTATGGCCAAAAATCATTAAAGCCGACATCCCACCTACTTTAATTAGCCCAGCCAATACAACTACTGTCAGCTCCTCGAAAGTCACTTGGCAAACACCCGAATATCAGTTAGCAGCTACTGACAAATATCGCGTCCAAATCGACAATCAGTCAGATTTTTCATCGCCTGAGAAAGACTACACCACCAATAACACTAGTTATACTCCGAGCTTAGCTGAAGGAATTTGGCATTGGCGGGTAAAAGCTAAAGACAGTACTAATCAATGGAGTGATTGGAGTTCTGTGTGGAATTTTACTTATTCATTAGCTCCGACTCCATCACCAACACCCACTCCACAACCATCGGCAACAATAACACCTAGCCCTACACCCGTATCATCAACTCCTGAACCATCTAATACACCTGATCCCTCTCCCCTAGAAACTCCAACTCCACTACCTAGTGTTAATCCAACTGCTACTCCGACACCCACTATTGCTGCTTCATCTACTCCTCTTCCTACTCCTACTTCTTCACCGAAATCTACTTTAAGTTTTAGCCAACCACCAACTATTATCAATTCAAATCAACCATTTTTGATCTCAGTCACTTTCTTAAATTTCACACCGAATCAAAAATATTTCCTCAAAGGGGCTTTTAAAAAAGGCAGTAGCAGTAATTATTTTGGAAAAACATTAGTCTCTGAACAATGGATAAATAACAGTGAAACAGCACTTAAACAACTTCCAATCCAGTTAGATACTTCAGGAAATTGGACTGGAAATTTAGAGGTCTCACCAGATGCTGAAGATTCTGGTTTTACCGGAACTGGAGAATATATCTTTAAGATCGGTTACTACAATAGTAGTGGCGAAAATCTAACTTGGAGTACTGAAAAAACAATCTCAATTGTTGCTGTTGCTTCTCCCACATCAACACCTACCAATTCAACTACCCCTGTTTCTACTCCTACTCCCACCACTACACCAATCGCTTTATCTTTAAACTTAAATTCAACCAGTAGTCCTAGCGGCATAGTTAAAGAATTGAAACCAGTATTCTCAGATCCACTGATAGAAGCATCTGTTGCAGGTATTCAAACTGAAAATATTTCTACCTTTAAGGAACTACCTCTAACCAATAATTTTAACTGGTCTGTATTAGTTGGATTTCTTCAACTTGCTCTTGCTGGTGGAGTCGCTATATACTCCAAACAGGAACAAATAAAATCATGGTTACAAACACAAATACCACAGCTGAAACTCAACAATTGGCCGAGCAGTTAGCCCAAGGATTTCAACAACATGGAGGAATTATCACCCTTTCCGGTGATTTAGGTGCAGGAAAAACAACTTTTGTTCAAGGTTTTGCTAAAGGACTCGGGATTACACAAAGAATAACTTCACCAACCTTTATAGTCATGCGTCAGTATCCAATTCCTAATACCCAAAGGATTCTTTATCATCTTGATCTATACCGTCTTGAAGAAAACTCAAATTTCGAACAGCTCGGATTAAATGAAATTTTTAATGATCCTAATAATATCGTTCTAATCGAATGGCCAGAAAAATTAAGTCAAAATTTACCACCAAACATCACAACTATTAAAATTAAAAACTTAGAAAAAGACGAGAGAGAAATCGAAATTATTTCTTAATAGAAGCGAGTCGTGAGAAAACAAATGCAGCCATAAACATTGCAATGCTGATTGCTAAGATTTGAGTAGCTGATAAACCAGTTACAGGTAATTCAATCATTGTTCCTAAAACTTTTTCACCGATACATACGGTAGCTTTATCTGTTGCGTATAAATCACCGGATCGAACTTCAACAGTATTTACTGGACATTTTTGAGCTAAGTTACCACCTTTATCAGTAACGATTGTAGCTTTTGCTTTATAT
>CAZZEB010000057.1:3079-6797 GCA_964652495.1 uncultured Gammaproteobacteria bacterium | reverse complement strand
CATCACCACCAGATTTACCGATTTAAAAACCGTAGTTATCGAGAGCTGCCTCTAAGACTCGCAGAATATGGTATGTGTTATCGAAATGAGTTATCTGGAACATTAGCTGGGTTACTCCGGGTTCGAGCATTACAAATGAATGATGCCCATATTTATACTCGAAAAGATCAAGTTAAAGATGAATTTAAAGCTGTATTAAATCTAACTATGGAGTACTTTAAGATCTTTGGATTAGAAGACTATTGGTTTAGATTGTCAAAATGGGATCCAAATCACACTGATAAATATATCGATCAACCTGAAAATTGGGAATACACACAAGGAGTATTACGGGAAGTGCTTGAGGAAATGAAGGTTAAGTTTGTTGAAGCTGATGACGAAGCGGCATTCTATGGTCCAAAAGTGGATGTTCAATTCAAGTCTGTTATTGGTCGAGAAGAAACAATGTCAACAATTCAGCTTGATTTTGCGGCTAAGGAACGGTTTAACCTTAGTTATGTCGACGATCAGGGTAATGATAATAACGAGGTATTTGTCATCCATCGGGCTCCTTTATCGACTCACGAGCGATTTATGGCCTTTTTGATAGAACATTATGCTGGAGCATTTCCAACTTGGTTGTCACCAGTTCAAGCTATTTTTGTGCCAATTGCTGATCGGAATCTAGAACATTGCCAAGAGATGGCTCAAATCTTAATAGCCGCCGGAATTAGAGTCGAAGTGGATTCTCGATCAGAAACAATGCAATCTAAAATTCGCGATGCGCAGCTTCAAAAGATCCCATATATGTTAGTTGTGGGTGATAAGGAACAAGAGAAAGGCCAAGTGGTCGCCGTCAGAACTCGAAAGGGTGAAAATAAGGGTGTACTGCCAATAAATGAATTTTTAGAGCAGCTAAAGCTTGAGATTGAATCTAAAGCTAGTTTGTGATACTATTCATCATTAGTTAACGAGATTAGCGAAAGCTAGTCTTTATAACTAGGGTTTTAAGGAGGACAGCAATCGGTAAATTTTATCGGCTAAACGATCGAATACAAGCGACAACATTACGAGTAATTGGGCCTGATGGTTCACAATTAGGAGTAATCAGTCGTGATGAAGCGATCAAAATTGCCCAAGAACAGTCGTTAGATTTAATTGAAGTTGCACCTCAGGCTCAACCGCCGGTAGCTCGAATTATTGACTTTAATAAGTTTAAATACGAAGAAAGCAAGAAAGAGCAACAAGCTAAGAAGAACGCGAAAGATGTCGAATTGAAAGAATTGTGGTTTACTCCACAAATCGCAGATCATGACATTCAAACACGTTTACGAAGAGTTGATGAGTTTTTAGGCGATAATAACAAGATTTTTATTCGAATCAAGTTTAATGGTCGTCAAATGGCGCATCGTGAGTATGGTCCAGCGACTATGAATAAAATCATGTCGATGATCGGTGATAAAGTAATGTTCGAGAGAGAACCGAAGTTTGAAGGTCGAAGTTTTACGGCGATCATCGGTCGAAATCGATCACCTAAAAAGGAAGAAACAACGAATGAAGACTAAATTAAAAGTTAAACAAGCTGTAGCTAAAAGATTTAAAGTTACAAAAAATGGTAAAGTTATGCGATCACATCAATTACGAACCAACCATTTACGACGAAACAAAAGTAAAGGTGCTTTACGACGACATGCTATCAGTATTGTGTTAGCGAAAGGTGATGCTAAACATATCAAGCGAATGCTTGGTGTTTAAGAAAGGAGATTTCAGGAAATAGAAACAAGAAAACTAGAAATAATTAAAAACTATTTTCTACTTTCTATTTACTAATTACTAAATAAAATGGCTCGTGTTAAAAGAGGTGTAACCTCACATGCTAAACATAAAAAAGTTTTATCTTTAACTAAAGGTCACCGAGGTGGTCGAAGTAAACTGATCAAACAAGCTCGAGAATCTTTATTGCACGCTGGAAATTATGCTTTTGCTGGCCGAAAGCAACGCCGACGAGATTTACGATCTCTATGGATCACCCAGATCAATATCGCTTTAAAAGCTGAAGGTTTAACATATTCAAAATTTATTGGTGAATTAAAGAAAAAAGAAATTTTATTAGATCGAAAAATCTTAGCTGAGATGGCTGTGCATATGCCAGCTGACTTCAAACAAGTTGTAGATCAAGTTAAATAGCCTCGATTCGCGAAATAATTAATTCGCGCAATCTTTAAAGATTTCACTAATTTGATATTCGGGAAATAATTTCTGCACAGGTGATTTTTTGACCTATAGTGTATATTTCTGATATAATCCACCAGAAATTGTAATGATCAAACTATGGAGATTAATCGGCCAGATAAAACAATTGAATTATTAAAAAAGCGATACAACTTGCACGTTAGTTCTGAAGTGGCGGCTGCAGCTAACCGTTCTACACTGAGAACTGGAGTGAAAGTTCCGCAAAATCCTCTAATTCGTATTGAAACTTACTTGCATCGGATTCAAAAAATTGTTGGTGGGGAAACTCATGAGAGAAGAGAACGTGGAGTTAATTTACTAAAGGGCATGCTTCACAGTAAGCATGTTATCAAACCCAATGAAGTGCCAGAGAGCTATTGGGATAATCAACGGCGAATATTAAGAGAACGAGGACAGGAAGGTGATCTGCCATATATTGATTGGGAAGAGCTCAAAAGACAAAACACAGAAGCGATTATCGCCGATCAGAAATCCTCATTAGACAAATGGGTAGATTATTTATCCTCAGATGATGCTTTGTATCCTGATGCTTTAAAGTATTGGACTATGCGGAATGTTTTGAATATGAGTCCTTATGATAAGGAAAAGGAACACTTTGCGCAGCGATCTTGGGGAACGACAAAACCTTTCCCAGATTTGAATCGTGAAGCATTGGCTTATGTGCTAGATTCTCTAAGCAAAAAGTATAGTGGTGGCAATACTAATGTTGATCCAGAATTTGGAAAACTTTTACAGGCAGAGAACTTTGGCAAACTATATGCGTGGGCAATTGAGAAAGTTACTCCAGCAAATGCTGAAGGTTTAGCTAATATTCGTGGCGAATGGGTTAAATATGAGCAGGGTTCAGATCATATGCCGCTAGTTCAATCTATTCAGGGGCATGGGACTGGATGGTGTACTGCTGGAGAATCAACAGCCGAGGTACAACTCCAAGGTGGAGATTTTTATGTCTATTACTCAAACGATAAAAATGGAAATGCGTCAGTACCAAGAGTGGCTATTCGAATGGAGTCGAACAAAATTGCTGAAGTAAGAGGCATTGCCCCGGAACAAAACCTTGATCCATACATTGCACCTATTGTTGAGCAGAAACTAACAGAATTTCCTGATGGCAAAGAGTATCAGCAGAAAGTTTCAGATATGAAACAGTTAACAGAAATCGATTACCGCCTTCAAGCTGGACAACAACTAAATATGGAAGATTTGAGATTTCTCTATGAAATAGATCATCCAATCATTGGTTTTGGTTACAGCAAAGATCCTCGCATTAATGAAATACTCTCTGGACGTGATCCAAAAACCGATTTAAGTCAAATCTTTAATTGTTCTCCTAATGAAATTAGTCTCACTAATGAAGAAGCACTCCGAGGCAATATTAAATACCATTATGGAGATCTCAATCGTAGAAGCCTCACCTCAGCCGAAGGACTCACCTTACCTCAAACTATTGGTCGTAGCCTCTATCTTGATAGCCTCACTTCAGCCG
>CAZZEB010000057.1:0-2979 GCA_964652495.1 uncultured Gammaproteobacteria bacterium | reverse complement strand
ACCTTACCTCAAACTATTGGTCGTAGCCTCTATCTTGATAGCCTCACTTCAGCCGAAGGAATCACCTTACCTCAAACTATGGGTGGAGACCTCGATCTTAGAAGCCTCACCTCAGCCGAAGGATTAACCTTACCTCAAACTGTTGATGGTATAATCTATCTTAACAACCTCAATCCTACTGAAAAAGAAAAACTTCGACAACTACATCCATATATAGAAATATTCTAATAATTACAAACCATGGCAAGCGGTTTATTTAGTTTGAGCTAAAGGTAATTAATCAGACTAATAAAACATTGAACACCTCTTTAGATATAAAACTAGCAAAAATGCTATAGCTGAACACAATCACATAAACGACGGAGAGAGATCAAATTAACTGCTTAAGGATAAATATTCTTTTAATCAAACTTAGATGTAAATGCCAAAGTAATAAGTATGGAAGCACGCAATATAATTTTCGATATCGTTTATAACTTCTAATTAATTTTATGATAAAATCTAGCTGATGTTAGAACAAATCCGACAAATTCAAAGAGATTACTTAGCTAAAATTCATGTTAGAGATTCATTAGAAGCTTTAGACATTCTTTTTCTAGAACTTTTTGGTAAAAGTGGAGTTATTACAGTTTTGCCAAAAGATTTTCCAAAATCTGATCCAGCGCAATTACGCCAAATTGGGCCAGCTTTTAATCAGGCAAAACAGACTTTAGAAATCGCGATAGAAGAACAGAGAAATAAAGTTAAAGAAACTTCCTATGCCAAATTAGTTGATGAAGATTTTGATATTACCAAGCGACAACCATTGCCCGAGAAACAGGGACAAATGCATATTGGCAGTGAATTTGAAGCTGACATTATTAATTTATTTAAACAATTAAAATTTGAACAGTATGCGGCACCACATATCGATAGTGATTTATTAAATTTCGAGATGTTGAATATTCCTCCTGAACATCCTGCTCGAGATCTATGGGATACTTTTTATATTGCTAAAGATAATTTGCCAGCAGAAACAGGCACACTTTTACTCCGAACTCACACTTCCAATTCACAAATCCGGATTATGAAAGATTATCAAGCACCTTTTAGAGCGATGGATTTTGGACGATGTTTTCGATATGAAAATTTAGATGCTCGTCATGAACATACTTTTGATCAATTTGAGCTGATTTATGTAGATAAAGATCTGTCGATGGCTAATCTTCAATATTTGTCTGAATATTTTTTGAAACATGCTTTTGGTATGGATACTAAAGTCCGACTACGACCAAAATATTATCCTTTCGTTGAACCGGGAGCAGGTGTTGATGCTTTATGTCCTTTTTGCAAAGGTGATGGCTGTAAAGTTTGTGGCGGTGTTGGTTGGTTAGAGATTGCCGGAGCTGGAATGATGCATCCGACAGTTCTAAAAAACGGAGGAGTCGATCCAGAGGTTTATTCTGGAATTGCCTGGGGAACAGGTTTGGGAAGAATGTTAATGATCAAAAATGGTTTAACGGATTTAAGAATTTTAAATAGTGGCGATTTGAAGTTGCTGTCGGAATTTCAGGAGGGCAAAGATGCAGGTACCGTTTAAGTGGCTTCGAGATTTAGTTGAAATGCCGATTTCCGATACGGAATTGGTGAATTTATTACCGATGAAAACAATCGGGACTAAAGATATTACCGAAGATTTTGTTGAATTAGATATGAAGGGTTATAACCGAGCTGATTTATTGTCGATGCGAGGTGTGGCCTATGAGGTGGCTGCGTTGGTTAATTCTAAAGTTAAATTCCAAGAACCGGCTGATAATGATTTAGTTTGGGTAAATCAAAATTTGCCTGAGATATCAGTAGAAGTGGTAGCGAATCAACTTTGTCCTTTTTATTGTGTGGCTAAAATTGAAGGATTAAAAGTCGAAGTTTCATCGGCTGATAATCAGAAAACTTTGACGGATGCGGGGATGAGATCGGTAAATAATATTGCTGATATTACTAATTTGGTGATGTTAGAGTATGGACAGCCATTGCATGCTTTTGATGCCAATAGTGTCAGCGATGAAACTTTAGTAATCCGAAGCGCAAAACCAGATGAAAAAATCACAACTTTAGATGGGAAAGAGCGAGTTTTAAATGATTCAATGTTAGTGATTGCTGATAAAAATCAGCCACTAGGAATTGCTGGTGTGATGGGTGGAAAAGAGAGTGAAGTTAATGATAAAACCGAGACAATCTTATTAGAGGCAGCGATCTTTGCTCCTAAGTCATTAAGGAAGACATCGACCGATTTAGGGCTAAATTCAGAGGCTAGTAAACGTTTTTATCATGGTTTAACGAAGCGACGATTACTTCAGGCTTTAGATGCGGCAATCCGCCAATATCAACAAATGGGCGGTAAATTAGTAGGGATAACTGTTAAAGGTGATTTTCAAGACATTGAGGAATCAATCGAGTTGAGGTTATCACAAGTTAAGCGGGTGATCGGTATTGATATTGATGGTGAACAGGTTGAGAAAATTTTAAGTAGTTTGAATTTTAAATTAGATCGATTGGGTAATGATAAATGGCAGGTAATTCCACCGTATTGGCGACAAGATTGCCAAATTGAAGCAGATTTAATTGAGGAGATCGCCAGAATGTATGGTTATGATCAGATTCCAGCTAAAGAATTACCGGGAGAGGGGATCGCAAAAATTGATCAATCAGGAATGGAATTAGTTTCTCGAGTCAAAAAGTTATTAGTATCATTAGGTTTGTCAGAGATTCAGACTTATTCATTTATTCCATCTGCGGTTATTAAAGCTTTACAGCTCACAACTGATCAGTTGATTAAAGTGGCGAATCCAATTTCTTCAGAAACTGAGTATATGCGTCAAGATTTATGGCCAAATATATTGGACAAGGTGATTTTCAATAGTAAGACCGAGCCGGCTGTGGCGATTTTTGAAATAGGAAAAGTTTATCAGGTTAATAATTGGAAGGTTAATGAATTATTAA
>CAZZEB010000056.1:4562-6837 GCA_964652495.1 uncultured Gammaproteobacteria bacterium | reverse complement strand
TGTTTCTGTTTGAATAATATGGGAAATTCATCCCACAAACTTTGGAACGGTATCAAAAAAAATTGATTCATTATTATTCAGTCATCATCCGAGAGATACTCATGATTAAAAAAATGAAACTAAATAATTCAGGAATCTTATTGGTAGAAGCCGTTATAAGTATTGGAATTATTGGTATTTTGATGATCTCACTGATTTCTATGATGCAACTGTTGAATAATAATAGCGCGAGCGTAAGTGTTAGTATGTCTAAAAATGAGATCATTAACAAAATCCGATTGAACTCAGTCAATTTATTAAGTATTGAAAACTCGGCAAAGTTGACACTTGCCTATGGAACTCAAGGTCTTACTCCCGATGTAGGTACTCCCAATAACAATACCAACTATTCTGCATTAGCAGATTGTATTCCCACATTGGCGACAGGTGGAGCTTGCAATAAAGCACTTATGCAGACACCTAAAGGTTTTCCGTTTTATTTAACAAATGGAGTTTCTACCGATAAAAATTTAATTATTGCTGGGGAGGATGTTTATTACACTCTTAATGGTCAACGTTGTGATCAGGCGAAGGCAATCAGCAGCGGGCAGTGTCCTATAGCTGCATTAATTTGGGCTGAACCCTATTGTTCGAGCTTACTCAGTAATTGTAATAAAGCTATTTCCCTGACAATAAGGTACAAAGTTTTTCTTAGAGGCGACTATCAGGGAACTGCGGTCATGGCTCCTATCGAAGGGGAAGTTTACTTGCCACTATCCAAAGGAATTCAAATTTCGCGTGTACTGACTCAAGTAGATAATCCAATCAGTATTAACAACTCGGGTGTCTATTCTGTACAGAAATTTTATGGTTTACCTGACCAGAACAATGCTCCCTCAGGTCTACGTTTTGAAGCTATCCTTGGAAACCCAACGGGTTTAACAAGTATGAGATTACAATATCGTTATAGAGCTGGGTCAATGGTAAGCGAGTATTTGGATGATAAAATTCCTGCAGAATTGAATACCTCTACTTGGAGTGATGTTCAAGATCCCATGTCCCCTGGAACTCCTTGGACGGTGCAGTTGATAGGAGCTAAAGCCAATCAAATTATTAATTTTGGGACCCAATCATCGGCAACCTCTGGTAACAATATCAACAAAGATTTTAAAATAGGTGCCTCTGTTCTTGATGCTCCAGACTTACAAGCTAAATTTCGTTGGGGTATAACTGCTAAAGGGGAATTAATTCCTCCAACATTTAAGAGTGGATTTTATCAATTTCGTATTTTGTCGACAGATGTTAATGGGAATAATATCGAATCCATGAATTACGTCACGGTGAGAATAGTGTCTCGGCCACAGTTTTTGATTCCCCCATCTCAACCTTCATTGACACAAATAAGAAATTGTATTTCAGAGCAGAAAAAAATCAGTTACTTTTTGGGAATTGCAGATGATGAAAAGCTAGGGGAGCAAAAAATCACTTTAAACGGAGTGAATTTAGCATTTACTTCAGTCACAGGGACAAGTGGTTTGGTAGAATTACCCTTTGAGTTAAGTCAAAAAATAGCGGGTTCATCGCAGTCTTTTAGTTATAACTACACGGCAGAAAATCACTTCACCGGTAAATCAATTAACTCACAAATAGTGCCAATCAGTTCAGGAAGCTTTAGTGTCAACTTGTCGGAAAAACCAGTTCTGTTTCAAGCACTGATAAGTAATCCTTCAAAAATACGAATAGCTACGACAGGTACAATTACTGCCAACTTTGAAGCGGGTAGTTGCTGTCAGCTACAGCCTTCAGTTTCTTGGACTTATCCAGCCGTTCCTGAAGTTTCTCAGGCGTTACTTAGTGGCCCAGGGACTTCTGCTCCAAGTTGTGATCTGGATACTACAAATAATAAGATGTCTTGTACCACAAATGTAGTAGCTAAGGGGATGGTAGAATCACCATCTGCAACATCTTCTCCGGATATTGCTGTGAAATTAACATTTTCTCAAGGATCTAATGCATGCACAGGAGGAAGTCCCGTCACAGAATTTAGTAATAATGCTTATGTGCCAGTTGTAAAAATTCCTGGCATTCAATTTTACTTAACGGAATCAATATGGCTGACGTTGCCATCGAATCCCATACAAAGTTTAAAAGAAGCCATTCCAAAAGTTTATGTTAGAGCTGATTTTCAACCAGATGAAGACGTTATTGTTGGTATTTATAAATCTTCTGATAAAACATTAGCAAAGTTTTTAGATTTTGCTTGATTTGGTCGAAATCAAGTTCGGTTACTCTAGTT
>CAZZEB010000056.1:0-4552 GCA_964652495.1 uncultured Gammaproteobacteria bacterium | reverse complement strand
GATAATACAGAAGTTTGTAAAATAACATTTGAAGCAGGCGTTGATACAAAGCCTATAGATAAAAGCTGTTCCATCCCAAGTTCTTATTCTGGAGATTTAACATTAAAAAGAATAAGCTCTAATGTGATGATAGATAGTGATGTGCCAAACCCAAGTTTCAGGGCGAAACTAATTAGTGGTAAATTGAATCACAGAACTTGTCAGCCAAAGTTAACTAATATTGCAGACTTTGCAGACTATACGGTGGCATCAGATCAACCCATGTTAAATTCTCCTTGGGGTTTTACTATGGATAACAGTGGAAATGTGATTCAGGATCCTAAAAATGATACGGGGCTATGGACAGCGGGAAGAGTAAAAAAAATGAAGTGCTATGATACTTGGTCTGGCAATGTGTCTGGTAATACTTTTGATTATTCATCAGATATAATCTCTATTCCCAATTTAGGAACCTATGACGTCAATGTCCAGGATATTTACAGACTTTATCGGTATAACATGGAGTTAAAGATACCATGGTATCCTATTTATCATAATACTTTGGGGAGTTCTTCGGCCACAACAAGTAAATCTAGATTTCAAACCTATATCTTTCCTAATAATCCAAATCTTGATTTTGATCCTAAAAATGCACCCTATGTTTTTTTGGTTTATTACAATGGAACACCGGCTTCAGCCGTATGGCAGTTTGTTAATCCTTCAGGAGCATCAGG
Organism: uncultured Gammaproteobacteria bacterium; assembly: GCA_964652495.1. Taxonomy (GTDB): domain Bacteria; phylum Patescibacteriota; class Microgenomatia; order Daviesbacterales; family UBA10151; genus CAYTXH01. Next base: position 3,839 of record CAZZEB010000056.1, on the reverse strand, counting down.
GACAACTCCACCTAAATCTTGGACTGATTATACACCTCAACTTTGCAATGGTTCTTCGGCTTTGTCACAGTTTAAAGTTTTAGGTATTAAAGCCGTTGGTCATTCCACTGCGGAAACAGTTATGAAGGCTGTTAATAATATATACTCTGGAGTTAGTTCTGGTTTCTACTCGTATCATTTCATGTGTGAGTTTGGCGAGTGGAATCCAAGTTCTAAATCTTTTACAAGTTGGGTTGATTAATGAAAGCTAGATTATTTTTTAATTTTTTAAGAAATTCTAGAGGAATGAGCCTGCTTCCCTTTCTATTTGCTTTTTCTGTCGTGATAATACTTGGACAGCAATTTATTGTTATGAACCAAACCAATAATTATAAAAATTTATTAAAAACTCAGATGCTAGAAGCCCAAAAAATTCTCTTAAATCATATCACCGAACTTGTTGAGGATGAAGTCGCCCTGAGAAATTCGAGATTTGAAAGTAACTCGTCACTATATCAGTGTTTATTTGCTGATCCAGCTCCTTGTGACGAGAATCAAACTTACGATATGATTCTCTATGCTCCGAATCCTCCGATAACTTATGCCGGGGGGAAGTGGGAGGCTCCACCGTTGGGAATGGCAAAAGTTGCAGGTGGTTTAGATCTTGAAAAAATTTTTTATACTAGGTCTGCAGGACTTTGTGCTGGTTCCTCAATAACAAATATTAATAATGCCTGCCCGTTGCAAGCCATTGTTCGTTTTAGGCCGCTATGTGGAGGTTCCACTAACTCGCCCTTGCCTCAGTCACCACAGGGAGTTTGCCCTGGACGAGCAACTGGTATTGATATTATCATTGGAATTGGAATTTTTAAAGACGGTGAGTTTAAGTTTAGTGGAGATATTACTAACTATGGGGATACTAAAATATACAGAATTAAAGCCAATACTTTGGTGAACTAGGAAGTTTATGAGTATTTTTAAACAAATGTTGAATCGCAAAGTGATAAATGATCCAAAACTACAGTTTGGTATAACAGGTTTTTTTGTTTTGTTAGGTTTTTTGAATTTCGCTTTTTTTAGTATTATATTAAGGGTGTATGAGTCTCGGATTATGCGTGAACTCGTTGGGTTAGATCCGGTCACAAGTAAATACCTTCAATCGGTCATTGGTGAAATCTCTAATACCGTTTTTATAGCCGCGACTTTTTTTGGACTCTTTGTTTTGATATTTTCATTTTTTGCTGGAATTTTGTTATTACAGCATATTTCTGGTCCCAGTTATGCGCTTAAAAGATTTTTAGGTGATTTACTGGAGGATAAAAAACCAAGATATCCTTTAAAACTTAGGAAGTATGATTTTTTTTCTAATCAAGCTGATCTTGCAAATAAACTTTATGAGAAGTATGAACTCAATGATAAAAAGAGTATAGAGAAATAAAAATTCATTTCCATTATTAAGCCTATAAGTTATTTTTATACAAAGACAAGATTTATTTTAATTGCCAAACTCTCTATAATTTTATGCAATCAAAGAATATAAAAAATAGCTTAATATTTCATTTAAGTAAAATCTCGGGGAGATCGAATGGATTCGATACTGTTCAAAAGGATTTGTGTTACTTATTTTTCTAAACCGTTTCTATTTGTAGCCCTTGCGCTGGTTTTCATTGCTGAAAAAAGTTTAGCCAAAAGAGCAATGTTGATTTTAAAAAATCAGACTTATATGAGTCAAATTCATCAAGAAATGCAACAGCTGAGAGTTCAAGGGAATACATCTCTGGGGATAACTCGAACCTTAGGATCTGCTCTAAGACTTGAGCAAATTGAAAAAGCCCTTCCCAAATTAAACTCACTAATAATTGATTATAAAAATGATAGCGAATTAGAAGGGTTAAGAAAAAATTCAAAAGTTTATACTGTTGAAAAAGAAGTAAAACACCCATTGCCTTTTCCCATCTCTCAGTTTTATAGAAAGGCATTGCCTCAAACTCTTAAAAACCAATTTGCATTTTCATTAACCCCTTGGGGGATAACTGCGATCAAAGCACAAGAAACCTGGAATTTAACTCAAGGTGGAAGTGGTGCTAGGGTCCTAGTTTTGGATACAGGGGTAGATAAGGATCATCCCTCAATTCGTGGTAATTTAGAGCAAGGAAAAGACTTTGTAGGTGATAACCAGGATGGCTATCCCTATAAAGATTCTGTTGGGCATGGTACTCACGTGTCTGGAACCATTGCTGGTGTTTTGGATTCTACAGGTTTTTCAGGGGTTGCACCTAATGCTCACTTATTGATGGGACGAGTGTGCTCCGAAGATGGTTGTTCTAATTTTGCTATTGCCGAAGGGGTGAACTGGGGGATAGAGCAAAAGGTGGATGTGATTAACATGTCTTTAGGGGGATCATGGTCCACAATTACAGAACAAATCGCTATTGAAAGTGCTATTAAGGCAGGTATTACTATTGTTGCGGCTACAGGGAATGATGGTGTTGGAAGTGTGAGTTACCCTGCGGCTCTGCCCAACTGTATTGCGGTGGGTGCCTTAGATGCAAATAATAAAAGAGCTGATTTTTCTCAGTATGGTCCTGAACTAGCGATTATGGCTCCAGGAGTGGAGGTGACCTCTTCGGTTCCACTTGGAAAGGGCAGATCTCCTGTGGTCCAAGTAAAGATCGGAGATTCTTCTATTGAATCTGTTAAAAGTACAGTGCTTCAAGGAAGTCGTATGATGCTTAGGCCTGAAACTTATGAAATGGTCTACGCGGGATTAGGTAGTGAAGAGGAATTTAAGAATGTAGATGTGGCTGGAAAAATTGCATTAATTGAAAGAGGGGAGCTTAAATTTTCTGAAAAGGTAAAAAACGCGATCCAAGCTCAGGCCAAAGGAGTTATTATATATAATAACACAGAAGGACTTCTAGTCATTATATGAAAATAACTATTCGAACTCAGTTGATCAACAAAGTAATGATTAAAACAGGTCACATGGGCTCTTTTGAAGAGCCCTCTGTTCAAGTCCCATTTAATTCGATTTGGCAAGGTTTGGGGGCCATTTACGTTTGGACAGAAAAGATCGATCTCCTGACATACTGATAACATCAGGCTCCATAAGGCTCAGGGCTGAAATTAAATATGACGTCATCAGAGATTTCCTTGATGACCAATGGCCGTAACCCTCATAGAATTTTTTGATGGGTAAAATAGCAAAAATGGAATTGGGACATGAACATGATGAATATAAATTTTGACACTCGAAATAGACTTTAAAAGATCTGGCTCGACATTTAGCCTCTCCATTAAATCCTCTATTTGTACGAGTTGTGATATTTTGAATAGAGATATTCGTAGTCGCTAATCCAATTGTCTGACAGGCCTGATGGGCTTTTAAACTAAAATTACTTGTACGCGTTTTTGAATAGTGATAGTTTTATGAAATGGAAATAAACTTCGGAAGATTTGAACTCACTGAACCACTGACTCAATCCAAAGGGGAAAAGCTAGCGCAGGATGAGTCACTAAAGATAATTCAAACTAGAGACTACGTTCCCGACACTGCAACTTTAAATTTGATAAACGAAATAATATTGAAAAATCGACCAAAAGTAGCCTTCAGAGTTTATGGTCATGACAGTTTATGGAATGAAATTCCATTTGTAGAAAAACTAGGAAATTTAGAGAAACTGCAGTGGGAGTCAAAGCTAATCGAATCAGTAGAAATATTAATAAAACTAAAAAAATTAAGTTCCGTAAGTATAGGTGAGGGACAGCAAAAACCAAAGATATCTTTGAAACCACTTCAGGAAATGCAAGATCAATTAAGTAGTTTATGCATCAGCGGCGATTTTAAAGATCAAGAAGTC
>CAZZEB010000055.1:5999-7155 GCA_964652495.1 uncultured Gammaproteobacteria bacterium | reverse complement strand
AATGTCAAAGATAGCGTTGACAAATGTATGCACAAGTTATCCACCGACTTTTCCACTAAAAAATAACCACTTTTCTACACGAAACAGTCCCGAAACCTGAATTCATTTGACTTAATTTATTAACTTATCAACATCCCCTATATATACTGATACTTGTTATATATATCTTATTTTATAAACTTTCTAACATGTGGATAAGTTATAATGTATTAGCTAATGACTGATATAAACTTACCAATTATCGGATTAATCTTAGGTGCAATCTTAATTGCCTATCTAATTGGAAGACTTCATACTCGAAAACCACAATCAGAGGTGCCTCAAGATTTTATTGATTTATACCGACAAGTAGACAACCTTCCCCAACGCGTTCTACAAACCATACAAGGCTCAATTAATCCCCAAAAAGGCAAGATGGCCGAGTTACTGACCTATGCTGAGCTTCGTTATGATTACGACCGAATTATCCCGCTTGGTCAACCAATTGATTTTATCGGTATTAAGAATAATCAGCGGATCGACTTTATTGAAGTAAAGAGTGGTTCCAGCCATAACCTTTCTGAAGAAGAAAAGCATATTCAGCAATTAATTTCCCGCGGCATGGTTCATTTTCGATTGATCAAAATCTCCGAGCAAGAGATTCAGCATTTTGTGGATAAGAATAATAGATAGCAAATACTATCTCCCATTTACAATTTTCCTATAACCTATTATTATTCTGCCAAGATGCGATTGACAGTTCCTCAAGCAGATTTACTACCAGCCTTACAAAGTGTCTCCCGTTCTGTTGGCATTCGCTCAACTCTTCCAGTTTTAGCTAATGTTTTAATTCAGGCTGACGATAATCAATTAGTACTATCTAGCACCAATTTAGAGATTGGCGTTATTAAAACCTTAAAAGCTGAGATCTCCGAGCCAGGTGCGGTGACTATTCCAGCTAAAACATTAGTTGAAGTTATCGCCTCATTATCTGGTGAGATAGTTACTCTGGAGGCTTCAGAGGCACAAATTCATATTAGTACCAAAAAATTCAAAGCTAGTTTAAATGGTATTCCCGCAACTGAGTTTCCAAATATTCCTTTAGCCAGTGAAGGTGGAATTAGTATTAATCCAAAAGTCTTGCAACAAGCCTTGCCAGAAATAAAAAAAGTGGCAG
>CAZZEB010000055.1:0-5989 GCA_964652495.1 uncultured Gammaproteobacteria bacterium | reverse complement strand
TAACCTTTGCCGCAGCCTCAGATGACGGTCGACCAATTTTAACCGGTATTTTAACGCAGCTTAAAAAATCTACTCTAGAGCTGGTGGCAACCGACGGTTTTCGCTTATCACACAAAACACTGCCTGTTGATCAAACCACAGATCTCGATGTTTTAATTCCACGACGCACCTTTGAAGAGGTTGTCCGCTTAATTTCAGAAGAAAAGACAGACACTACTTTAGAGATCGCCACTTCAGAAGGTCAAAATCAAATTGTTTTTAAAATAGGGGATACCCAATTAAGTTCTCGCTTAATTGAAGGGCAGTTTCCAAACTGGGAACGAATTGTCCCAACTACTTTTGAATCCACCGCCACTGTTGATCGCAGTGACCTTTTAAAGGCTGTTAAGTTAGCCTCTGTTTTTGCTAGGGATAACTCCAATATTATTCGAATTAGCTGTTCCTCAGAAGGCCTTACACTAACTTCCGAAGCTAAAGAGTTAGGTGGTCAAGAAACTCAAATCGAAGCTACTGTTGAAGGCAAAGATCTAACAGTTGCTTTTAATAGTCGATTTTTGATTGAGAGTTTATCTTCCTGTCCAGGAGATCAAGTGGTGATTCAATTCTCTGGTAGCTTATCTCCAGCGCTAATTAAACCAATTAAAGAAGCTGGATTAGAGTATGTCATTATGCCAGTCCGACTGGCTTAAATTCCGCGGTATTCGATCGTCCTAAAATGCCAAATAGCATCATCTGCTAATCGTTGTTCGCTCTCAAATTTTGTTTCTTTGCCAATATGTAAGCTATACCCTGAGCCAACAGAGTAGGCTTCCTTTGGTTTAAAGTAAACAGTTTTTCTGTCATCGCTAATCTTCACCTCCATCTCAACACTCGGATCAAGTTTCCAACGAATCTCTGGCAGGTTGAATAACGGTTGGTTAAAAGTTATTGAGATCTCCTGAGTCGGTAAAACAACAGCATTTTCTAACTGACTTGGATTTGTTGAAACCGGCGCAGGTTGGCTAATAACGGAAGGTGCGGGTGTTTCGATTGATTGATCCGACTTTTTATAAAAACCCATCTGAAAAACGGCGATCAATAATAGTCCGATAGCTCCCACAATGGCAATTATCTTGTTCCGATCTAAATTTAACATGACTTTATACTACCTTAAAACAATCGATTCGTCAGCTATTTCTTTATAGCTGACAGCAAAATCATTAACTGGCTGGTTAAACGGTTATTCTCAACTGTTCCTTCGAAAACCCAGACTGGTAATAAAAAATTATTATTAACTGCATCTAAATAACCTAAACTAACTTTAGTTATTCTGGCTGTTGTTTGATTGTTTAATGGAATCTGGGGATTGTCTAAGATTAGTTGTCCATTTCCAATTCTAATCTGTTGTTTGGCCGCTTCTAAATCTGAAATTTCAACTAACTGATTTGATTGTTGGACTTGAGGATAATTTAAAGTTAGCTTCTGAACCTTTTGAAACTGACTTACTTCAGCTACTCCTCCAGCAAATACGCCATTATTCTTATAAACCAAATAGCCATTTAATTCACGGTTGAGCTGAACCTGACAGATCTCTGCTTGGGTAATATCTTCAACTAGATAAGGATGATGTTGACCCCCAAAGCATTGAATTGGCTGATATGTCGATAACAGGTAGTCGTAGAATCCGTGTCTAAATAAAAAGTCAGTAGCAATCTTTTTAACCTCATCTTCGGTTACAAACATTCGACTATTGTCTGTAAAATCTTCAGGAAAACTTTGGCTAAAATCCTGATAGATCCATTCTCCATCAATCAGGCTTACTTTCAAAATCCGTTGTTGGTCTTCAGATACCCACTGCAACTGTTCCTCATCTCGGATTGGTTGGCCAGATAATTTTAATTTTTTGGCAACATCTTCAGCTTCAGTCAGCGTCAACTGTTCGTTTTCCCACCGGTAAACTGGCACTTCAGCTTCAAACTGATGATCAGTAAATAAAAACTGCCAGGTTAAAACGGCACTTTGACTAGCTGTTAACTGTTGGGTGCTGGTCATTTCAGGCAAATCATCTTGGTTAATATCGAAATAGCTTTGAGTTTTGGTTGTTGGTTGTGGTGAAGGTGTCTGTTCAATACTTTGTGGTGTTTCAGACAACTTTATGCCTACAAATAACAATAATAAAATAGCTAAAATAATTACTCCTAAAATTTTAGGCTGGAAAATTCGATTAATTATCGACTGTTGCATACATTTAACTCCTGATCTACTGATTTCCATCCAGTCTCTGTTTGGCTCATCGGATCTTGAATATTTTGGCCTAAACTAATATGCACATGAATGGCTTGTGAGTTTCCGACAGCTGTTCCAGAAGGGTAAGACTGGTTGAGAATCAGTGATGTTGGTTGCATATGGAGCAAGTGCAACACCCAGTTTTGACCATTCTCTAAATCAGCCTTGAAAACTAAGCCTACGCCACATCCCTCACCAGCCCCTTGTTCAACGATCTCTCCAGCAAAGCAATCCTTTCCCTGTAGGGGAAAAGTTGACAAGTATCGCCAAGTTACTGATTTTCCATTGATAGTTGGTAACTCCACTACTTTTCCATTAGGGCCACCAGTTTCGATATCAATTGATTTTCCTCGCCGAGTATTTCCAACACATCTATCTGCCTGATCGCTTAATTGAGCATTATATGCCGAGCCGCAGTGTCCATTAACGCCATCCTTTTGATAAGAAGGAGTTCTGTTTCTGCCCCCACCTCTAACTGGGCAGCTAAAGCTGGCAACTGGTTGTATAGTGCTGCCAGGTGGCTGTGTTGCGCCAACCCCTAATAGCTCTTGAGCAAATTGAGTATGCAGTGGCACATTTCTTTTATATGGATTCAGATTATCCACTGGTTTAAAGCTTGGACACAAGCCAATATCCTGTTCTGGATACTCAGGATTCAAGTAATAAGATACTGCTTCAGCATAATTTTCATTTAATGGATTACTTCGAGTCACTGCACAGGCAGCTGCATTTTTAGAATAGGAAGTTAAATATCCCTCCTGGTCTATAATTTGTTGTAGCCGATTTTTATTAGCCGCAGGATTACAATTTTCAATAATATGCGCTAGCTCATGAATCAACACCACTTTAAATAAAGACTCTGGATATAGGCTTCCCGCTGAACTAGCCCCGCTCATATTCACCTGAGTACAACTTACTTGCTGATTATAAGATCCGTCTGATCTGGCGATAGTGATAATTCGATTAGAGCCCCCTCTAACTAGCGATAAAAACTTACTATTAGAAACATTCCATAATTTCTCCCATGTCCATTTCAGATATTCATAACTAAAGCTTAGATCCATATCGACTCCAAATTTAGCCAAAATATCATTCTTTAATTGTTGCTTGTCGCTGCTCGCTGCTGGGCCTGAAACCTGAGCGCCACCCACCTGACAGGCGTTAAGCTCGATTGCTACCTCAACCAGACTATTATAAGTTGCTACGCAGTTATTATTAGTTGCTCCGCCATCTAATTCCGGTGCCCTTGAACCGTGAGCTTCAGCAAAATCATCGAAGGTTTTAATCGGGTAACTAATTGGGTTTTGTGGATCTAAGAACGGTTTATTGCGAATACCTTTCAAGGTTTTACAGGCCACACTCTCTGCATCTTTGCTCCTAGCACAATTAGCGATAGGATTTTTGACTGGATCAGAAAAGGCGTTAATTCCCAAAGCACAATCAACTTGCTCCTGAAAATTATCACCAACACAACCTAATTCACGAGTGCTGACCGTTCCAAATAACGACTCTGTTTTCCAATATCCTAAAAACAATACCGGATTTAATCCTGCAGTTTTTGAGGCCTGAACAATGTAATCAACTCTTTTTCTAAATTCAGCCACATCGCCTTTTCCTACTTTAATAAAAGTTGGACTATATTTATTAACGTAAGTGTCAATGGCGCTGCTACTAATACTGGTATTAAAAAGATCGACTCCTAATCCGAAATACTTACAACTCTGTGGGCTCTGTCTGTTGGCTTTGATTGCATCTGCTGTTGGACAGCTTCCTCCACCAGGAGTGCTTGGAGTGTTTTCACCCGTTGAAGCTTCCGCCATTGAATAAGTTCCTAAAAACTCACCCATTAGTCGAGGCTGAGTTAAGTTAGTGACTGCTGCTAATGGCCCGACTAAAAGTAGTAGTAACGCCACACCAACTCCAATAGCAATTTTCCCCCAAGGAATAGGTAATAACATTACTACTGAAGCCACAGTACCCACTCCGGGGATAGCGTTGGCTGCTAATGCTGCACCGGCTTTCCCCGCCAGCTTCCCAGCTGCTCCTTGAGCTAGTTTTTTTGTAGCCGCATTCCCTACAGTTTTTCCTAATGGATTTGAATTAAATATCCCCGGAAAAGCATCACTTAACCCTTGCCCGATTTTTCCAGGAGCATTAGCCAGTAGCTTTTTAGCTCCAATTTGAGCTTGTGAACCTAACCCGTCAGCTCCACTTTTGACTGAGTTCAGTACATCTCCAAACGGACTTTCAGGGTCTTTGAAACTATTAATCGCCGACTGGATGTTATCTCCAATTGATGGTCGTATTACCGGTCCTTGGTTTGGCAAACTGCCAGAAAAAGCTCCTGCTGATCCAGCCATATCGTCATACATATCCTCATTAAAGGTTGGTGTTGGCATTGAAGAGGGGATACTCGCTACAACTGGAACTACCGCGTCTTCAACCCCTGGTGCTGGAGTTGTTTCTGATGGTGTAGGACTCTGGTTAGCAGTCAATGAATGACTACCGCCACTTGAAACAGGTCCAGAATGAGTAGTTGGCTTAGATACTACTTTACCGGTTTGTGACTGTGCTGGAGTTGAGATAATACTTTTTTGATACTCTGCTAAAATCTCTGGTGGCGGTAACTTGTTAACTTCAAACTGATTTAATGCCTCTAAAAAAGCCTCATCTTTTAATCTGGGATTCAAGAAAATAATCAATAACACATCTTTTTGACTATTTGCCTCCATCCAAGCATAGAAATCGCCGGCTGTTGATTTGCTAAATCTGTCTGTTACCCAATAATGAAAGATCTTATGTGACTCTGGTGACGACGTTGAATAGATTAAGGTTTCAAATCGCTTTATTTGTGACGAAAGATTTACATACAAATCTCCTCGCGACACCTCTCCCGTTTGGGATCCCAAGGCTTCATTTTGGGCATAAGCCTTAGCTTTCCTAAATAACTCTCTTAATTGATGAATCTCTCTTGGTTGTGGCAGTGGCATAGTTTTATCTTATCTCAGTCAGCCTTACTCCGTCTCTCTGAGTATTTATTAAAACACACCAGTTGCTGGAGGAGCTTCTTGAGTCTGTCTATTAAGTAATTCTTGAGGATTGGAGGTAATTAATTGATGCTCTTCAGGGGAAGCCACCACTCTCATCGCCACGTGTGTTGGTCCTGCAAAGAATAATCCTTGTCCGACACCAGCAGATAACAATAATCGCTTTTCTCCTTCTGACAAATTAAATGTTTGCCCAATTTTATCGATCGAGGACGGGGCCTGTTTTAACAAGATTTGAATCGAGGAGTTTGAGATAATTTCTTTACCTCTCTCTCCAGCTAAGAAATCCTCAACATCCTGAGTAATAGTTGTCACACCCAAAAAGTATTTTCGAGCTCTTTTCGCCATCTCTGTTAAAAAGTTAGCCGAATCTTCATTCTTCATCATGTACCAGGCCTCATCAACGATTAAGATACGTCTTTTTAATGAGCTACGAATTTTAGTCCAAACATAATCTAAGATCAGATACATCGCTAACGGTCGAAGTTGATCCGCTAAATCTCGAACTGAAAAAACTGTAAACTGATTATCTAGCTGAATATTAGAATGTCCGGAAAAGATACCAGATAAAGATCCTTTAACAAATCGCTCCAACCGGAAAGCTAACTCTGCAGCTTGTGGTTCTTCCATTCCGGCCAAGACTTTGTATAAATCTTCCATCAGTGGTGGAGTACTCC
>CAZZEB010000054.1:0-7209 GCA_964652495.1 uncultured Gammaproteobacteria bacterium | reverse complement strand
AATCATCAAGTCCAGTTAGATCGATGGTAGTAATATTCATACTCACTCGACCTATGATTGGGACAAGTTTATCTCCAACTGTAACCATCCCCTGATTACTTAACCTTCTGTCCACCCCATCCGCGTAACCAATTGGAAGAACCCCAATATTCAAATTTTTTTTAGCTTGAAAAGTACCGTTGTAACCAACTAAAGCGCCCTTTTCTAGTTGTTTAACCTGAACAATTTTAGACTTGAGGGATAGTACAGGCTGGAGCTCTGGGTGAGTACCAATCGGATCAATACCATAAACGGCTTTACCAACCCGTGCCACATTACAACCAGTTTCTCTATTCGTTAAAAGTCCTGCGGTAGCACTGAGATGTGTCCATTTAAGTTTAATCCCCTTTTGCTCACAGATTTTTTGAGCGAGTTTAAAGTTGGCTATTTGTTTATCACTTTGCGGATTATCTGATTCATCTGCTGAAGCAAAATGAGACATCAATCCTTCAATTTTAATATTTTTTAATTCTAATAATTGATCAATAAATTCCGGTAAATCCTTGATAGAAATCCCCTCTCTAGACATACCAGTATCAACAAAAATATGAACTGCAGCTCCAGGTTGATACTGATTTAAAGCATGAGCCAGTGATAACTCATACAAAGCATATTTAAATGGCAGTCTATTTAAAGAAAGATTTCTCGGATCTAAATATCCCATGATCAATATTGGTGTTTTAATTCGGATTTTTTTTAATTCAAACGCTTCATATAGAGAATCAACACAAATAAAGGGAGCATTTAGTTGATCAACAATTTCACCAATTAAACTCAAACCATGACCATAAGCGTTACTTTTTAATACTGGAGCTATTTTGACATCTGGCTGAAGATGACTTAGATATTGATAATTATTGATAAAGTTTTGTTTTGAAAGCATGATTCTATTTAAAGGATGATAAAAACGCGAATAAAACTGCTTTCGGAGTTTACGTAGATGATGAAACATTGAATCTATTTTATCACTCATATGTTTGACAAACTATCAGATAAAGTGGATTATTAAATTATGCTCAATTCTGCTCGCTTCTGGGTGCTAGTTTCTGGACTAATTTTAACTGTTTTATTGGCTCCCCTACTACCCAACTGGCAAGTAAATGCTCAAGAGGGTCAACCCTCTTTATCTGAGTTTGAACAAGCTGCAAGTGAGGTCGGCAAAGAATTTCAAGAATCCAAACAAGAAGAGTTAGATATTCAACTAAACCCTAATATTTCTGAAGAAGAAAAGGTCGATAAATTAACAGAAATTCGTCGAAGTTTTATCGATGTTGCCTGCGGAATAATTGATAATTTCGTTAATTGTGATCCAGCTAAAATTGGTGGCACTCCTGCAAAAAGTAATAGTAATGTTAATCAAGGCGCTGGATCTGGCGAGGATCGTTTTAAACTAATTAATGAGGCTACTCAAAAATGTTTTAATGATGGTGGTGGAGATATTGATCGGTGTTATGAACAAGTACTACAAAAGCATCAGGAGGTTTTTGATGCCTGTATTAGAAATGGCGGCAATAGTGAAAGTTGCTCAAAAGAGGCTAATAATTCGTTATCTGGAGTTAAAGTTGATCCAGCTAAATCCCCTACTGGCATGGTCATTGAGGGCGTTGATTGTGGGGCAAATTCGGCCAATTCCCAAGCTTGCGAAAGCTATATTAAAAATATGACTAATGCTTGTAATGCCGGTAATAAAGATGGTTGTTCAGGCCGTGATGGAGCCTGTAAAGGATTTGAGGACTATTGTAAAACGATAGCCATTGTTACTCCTTATAATCCTTGTAATCAAGCGTGTAGGGATGAAGAAAAAGCAAAAAATAAGTGTGAAATTGATTTTCCGGGTAAATCAGGTTGTGATAATCCTACAGAAAGACAAAAACTTTATAACGAAAAAGATGTTAATGAAGCTATTATTCGATACGATGCCTGTAAAGAATTAAATAATGGTGATCCGAATCAATGCGAGCCAATTAATCCGTACATTTCAGAGGAAGCTCGGGATAAAATTAGAGCAGACATATCTCAAAAGAATATCGATCAAGAGAATAAGCGTTTAGAACGTTTACAAAAGCAATCTGATATGGATTCGTGTAATGCTAATCTGCTTGGATCTGAAAGAGAATGTGCTCGTCTTGGTCCTGACTATGTACCTCCTCTTGGCCCTGAATATACGCATATATGATAAAAAACATTAACGACAATCAATCAGGAATAGCTCATTTACTAATACTTGTTGTCTTAGGTTTATCGCTGATCATCGGGGTCTATTTAGTTGGGCAACAAACTGTTTTTAGAAGTAAAGCAAATACAGAAACTGGTATTACTATTACTGGGCAAAAGGTAAACGAAGGTAAAACTAGTTCTGGATTAGTCATCATTAAGCCATTTTATAAGTCAGATGATTCAAACAATCAGCCTACTTCTTTTAGACTTGCTAATAGTGCAACTTTAATTGACCAAGGTAAATCCTATCCATTTAATCAAGACACTAAACAGAATGGTGTTGTTTGGAGTTTAAGTTCTGGAACTGGAGAGAAAATTATCACAGTTCAATTCGGAAGGGAAGTAAATGGGGAAACAGAATGGGAAAACAGTATTTATGATGCCAAGATTCAAAGACTTATTGGAGATAATAAAGCTGTATTAGGTGCTGTCTGTACAAAAACTGACAATCCTTCAGGTCCATACGAAGTAAAATTACTTTGGGCTCAACCATTCTTAGCTGACATTAGAGCTAAGTATATGTATTTCCAAACATATAGTGACAATGGCGAAAATATCTCAACATATAATTCTTTCATTAATAGTTCTGAAGCTAAAATATATGTTCCAAGTCGAATTTTGACTTACAATTTATATGCAACTGCCTACACTCCAAAGATATCTGACGCTATTGAAGATGCTGAAATCTACGACAGATCAGAGATCTCTTTTAGCTGTTTAGACAATGCTCCAGCTGCAGCTTTAATATCACCAGCCAACTTCCCTACTAATGGCACTCCATATTGTGAGGTAAAAGTTAGTGATGTTGATGGTTACATTAAACGAGTTGATTACGCAGGAATTAATGGTCCAGTTCGATTAGCAGTTTCGACAAAGGATTTGGTAACGGAGATTCCTGGCAGTAGAATCTCAGTTGATGGCCGCTCTACTATTCGTGATTATGATCTAGATTTTGAGCCTTATGGCAAAGTTTATTCTTATATCTTAGATACTTGTGATGGTAAATCTGCTAAGGGTTGTAGCGGAACAGTTGCCAATTTAGACTTACCAGTTGGAAGTTATAACGTTTATTGTGACGTGATCAAGGATGAGCAAACTAGCTGTAGCGGTTATGGTGGTTGTCAGGCTGAAGGAGGTCAAATTAATTGCCAACAAAAATGGAACCGACCTTCATGTTCCAATCAAGATAACGCTAGTGTGAGTGTTGATTCAAAAGGGGTATGCAGACAGTCATTAGCCTACGCTAAAAACTTAAAATCTGGAGAATGCCGAACATTCTCTACATCATGCGCTATACCAGCGGGATGGTTACCAACCTCATCATGTACTAAAGAAGCTAATGCGGCCACAATCCTCTTCCCAACCAATAGCAATATCGGTTTAGATATCAGCTGTGATATGACCAATAATAAAATTACAGTTTCTGGTAAAAAAGTCAGTCAACTACTTCGGTTTGGTGAATATTACGAATATCCTAATACTGGCAACCCACAAAACGATACAAATAACGCTAAGTATAACTACACATCTCTGCCTGTAGGCGCAAATGAAACAACTTATGTCTATTCAACAACTGGGGCGGCAAAATCAATAATTAACACTTATTTTGTGGAAATTGGAACCGATGATTCAACAGTAAATAACTTTACAGTTAAAACTTATGCTAATTTCCGTTGTGAGGCTAAATAAGTTCAAAAGATTGACAGCCTCTACTAAGTTTCCGTACAGTAATAATTATGTTTACTCCAGCTAATCCACCAAATCCACTGAATAGTTTTGAGTCGAAATTGAGACAAAACCAAGCTCTAAATCAAATAGGAACAACTTTAGGCAACTACTCGTTTACTCTTTTAACTGTAATATTTTTATTAATTCTAATAATGATCAGCGGTTGGGCAATCAGTGCTATTACTAGCGGAATTGAAGTTCCAAATTACGCGGTGGTAAATATTAAATCACCGTTACCAAGAACACCCCTAGTTGGAGTAATTCCAATTGAAGTTGATATATTAACTGTTGAAGATGCCAAACTACTTCAAGCTAAATTAAGAGTGGGTGATAAGGTAAACCAAGATCTAGAAGTAATTAAAACTGGTGATAATGTGGTTACTTTGCGCGGACAATGGAATGCTGCTGATTCTCCAAATATTTATACTGCTGAAATATTCTTATACCAAACTGCTGGAGCTTATCCGGTCCTCCATAGCTATACCAGAATACCTTTATCGGCAGCTCCTGAGAAATGAAAATACTAATCGCGATTTTTTTGATTGTACTTAGTTTGCAAATTGTCTCCCCTGCTTATGCCTTTGATATTAATAGCCTTTTTAAAGGTCAACAAACTGAAAAAAGTAATCAATCGAACGATATCCAGAATTTGGTCTGTCAATTTTTAAGCTTTCTTTGTCCTGAGAAAAAAGAAGAAACAAAACCCAATTCGAACCAACCATCATCATCGCCGACTGCTCAAAATCCAGTTACCAATCAACCCACTGCCGCTCCTAGTCCAGAAATTTATAATGGCATCAGTAGTATTACTAACATCGTTAAAAAGTTATGGGGAGATAATCCCCCACCAAGCTGGGGTGGGATTAGTGGCACTGGAAAAATACCCGTACCAGGTAATGACCAAAAATCGACACCTACCGGCGGTAGTAGCAACAGTAATTCTAGTGGCGGTACTTCTGGTGTGATTCAAAGTTGTGTAGGTTCAACAACCACTAGCTGTGCTTATTCCTGTGCTAATAATCAAGCTGCTTGTAAAACTCGTGGCTGTTATTGTGTCAAAAATGGACCTGGTGCAGGCGCAGACTGCCCAAACTTTATTGAATTATCCAAAAATAAACAATTTGGAGCGGCGTTAACTGAATGTACTGGCCAGCCAGCGTCAAACGATAATACCAATTCACCCACTGCCCCTCCCCCCGCTGGATCGACATATATTAGCCAATGCGGCGCGGAAGGCGACTTTGGAACTTGTCAAAGCTTCTGTGAAGCCAATACTGGAACTTGTCAGAAAAGATTAAAAGAATGCCAAGCTGGTAGTACCGGTGATGACTGCGAAACTTTTACTGCTGGATATAATTATTGTTGCGTAGAAAATAAAGCAGACTGCTCCAGTCGAAGTCCAAAACTAGCTCAAGCTTTTTGTGGAACTTCCCCAACATCAGTCATTAATCCTGCCGCAAAAAGCCCTCTAGAACAGAGCTGTGAAACTGAAACAACTGATACTTGTCAGGAGATCTTTGCCACCTGTTCTCTGCCAGAAAATCGAAATCAAACATTAGGCTGTATTGGTTTAGAAAATGATTGTGTTAAGCCCGAAAACAGTGCTTTTTGTAAGGCTAAGGGATATTAAGATCGGCACCTCTTATAATTTACAGGAATTATTTTTCAACCACTCAGAGATTTGCTCCACACTTAGATGATTATTATCTACTGATATAGCAAATTCAACTGACTTTTGATGTTTATTTACTAACTTCCAACCATTTAGTTTTAGAAATATAGCAGCTGAAGTGAATGCTGTACGCTTATTACCATCGATAAATGGATGGTTCTTTAACAATGATTGAAGCAAAGCTGCAGCTTTCGAGAAAACATCTATATATAAGTCTTGTCCATCAAAACTAGCTTTTGGTCTAGCTACAGCTGACTCAACTAATCCCAAATCCCTGATCCCAAACGATCCCCCAAAATTTTTGACCATCAGATCATGAATTGCTAAAATTTGGGTAACAGATAAATAAGTAACTAAGTCTTTTTTCACTTCTTAGCTAGATCCTCGAGTACATCATGATGTTCTGAAACGAAATCATCGACCATCTTCATAAACTTAGCATCGACATCAGGTGCTAATTTTTTATCTGCCTTAGTAATAATGACACTCTCATCGACTAGTTGAACTGAAACAGCCGAACCGTCATTTAGGTAGAGATTCTCTAAGTAATCTTTGGGGATGGTGACGGCAACCGAATTACCGTTTTTATACAATTTCTGGATTGGCATAAGTATATTGTACTGACAATGTACTGACAAGTCAAGTTTAATTAGAAAAAATAATACTAGAAATTAGTTGGGTCAACGCAATTTATTTTAAAAAATAGCTCTAAAATCTTACCACTGAGGCTGTTGAGGAGCTGGGTTTTCATTAACAGGCGCTGTTTCTGGGTTAGTTGCAGCAGGCTGGATGGTTTTTCCCACTTGAATGACTTGTTCAACTAATCGGTTAGAATAACCCCATTCGTTATCATACCAAGCGAAGATTTTAACTAAATCACCACCAACAACTTGAGTTAATGGTAAATCAACAATACACGATTCGGATCGACCAATAATATCTGAAGAGACAATTGGTTCTTCAGTCACAGCTAACACTCCATCCCAACGTGGATCATTGGAAGCATCTTTTAAAGCTTGATTAACTTCTTCTACTGACGTTTGTCGCCCAAGAACAAATGTTAAATCAGAGATAGAACCAACGATGGTTGGAACTCGAATGGCCCGGCCATCAATTAAACCTTTTAATTCTGGAATAGCTTCAGTGGTAGCGATAGCAGCACCAGTAGTTGTCGGAATCATATTTTGATAAGCAGCTCGAGCTCGGCGTAAATCATTAGATTTTCCACCTGGAGGTGGACCATCAACTAAATTTTGTTCTGCTGTCACAGAATGAATCGTGGTCATTACCGCTTTTTGAATTCCAAATTTAGACATTAAAACAGCGACGACTGGAGAGATGCAATTAGTGGTGCAAGAAGCGTTATTTATTAGTTCTTCACCTTGATATTTGTCTTCATTAACACCAATTAAAAATGTGTTCACTCCATCACCTTTAGATGGTGCTGATAGGACAACTCTCTTCGCACCTGCAATCAAATGTTGTCGCATTCCTTCGGCATCAGTGAATCGTCCAGTAGATTCAATTACGACATCAATATTCATATCTTTCCA
>CAZZEB010000053.1:0-7222 GCA_964652495.1 uncultured Gammaproteobacteria bacterium | reverse complement strand
CAATTCTCCCTCTAATTTTTGCTTAAATTGAGGCAAAATAGTAGCTAAATCAGTACCAGGAGCACAATCGAACAAGCGATAGTTAACTAGGTCTTTTATTAGCTGCAAACGGCGTGTCGCCTCATGACGAGTAAAAGTGTTTGATAAAAATAATTGGGCAGTTTGTTCATCCATTTTTTCATTTAGGCTTAGTTAACAGGAATAGAAGTCAATATTTCTCCTATTCCTATACCTATTCCCGAATTAAACCAAGAATTTCTCTACTTTTGCTTTATATAAAGCATCGTAGACTAAATCAACTTGGTTTCTTAGCGATAACTTCTCAGTTAGTACCAAATCAAGAGTTTTTTCCAAAACACTAACGATATTTTCATCGATAATTGCCAGTTGTTGGACCTTATAGCTTTCAATCAACTCACGAGCCGATTTTAGTTCAAGATTAATCGCTTCAAAGCTTTTTTGCTCCGATGTAGCTAAGAAGTTAGCTAAGTTCTCTTCAAATTTAAAAAGTAGTTCATTTATTTTGGTTCGCATATTTTCTTCAGTTTGTTTTTGGGAATCGGCCATCTGGCCAACAGCTTTTTGAACAAATTCATGATAACCACTTTGAGCTTGGGTTAGGTTATCTGTGAATTTGGTTTGGAGATTTTGCATTGACTGCTGCATTAAATTATTAGCTTGAGTAGTCATTTGATCTAGTTTTTCTTGAAATTGTTTTTCAAATAATTGAGATTCCATGCCTTTTTCCGTGCCTAATTTCAATGCACCCAATTCAGCTTGAGTCATAATGGCATCAGCTTTAGCCTGAGCAGAATTAATAATTGTTTGAGCTGATTGATTTGCCCATTCTGGATTTGCCGGATTTTTAGGTTGGGTTAATTGATGTCGTAGCTTTTCGTTTTGACTATATAGCCATCCGAGTACAGCTAATAGCGCCACAACGGCGATGGTGAGCAGTATTTCCATATATCTTTAATTTAACATTTTTTAGTAGTAATACAAATAGATACAGTAAGGTTTTAAAGCTTGGCTATAATCTAATAATAATAAAGATGACTACTACTAAGGCTAAAGCGGCGATAAAAGTAATAATCAAATGTAAACCAACGGAAAAGAGGATTGATTTCTTTGCTAATGGGTTTCTCCCAATAGCGACTACAGCATTTGAAACCGATCTAGAAACTGAGTAAAATCCTATTCCAAAAGCCAGCATTGCTACTAATCCACCTAAAATGTATCTCAAAACTAAAATAAACTTTTCCGGATCTTTAACATTCCTAAAAATGGCTGCATTAATCTCTTGAAGTAAACGGATATTATTTCTAGCAGTGGTAATCTCAGCGTATTCAATTCGAATTGCTACTTTTACAATACCAGTTTTAACTTTCTTATTATTTACAGTTATTTCTGGACCAATATATCTGGCATCTTCGGTAGCTAACCCTAAGGCATAGCCCGATTGACCGGCCTTCATTCCTTTTCCAGCTACAGGTGAAGTAGTAACGAAATCACCCTTTTTAATATCTCCATTGAAATCAGAAATATTCACCTCAGTATCTCCGCCCCGTATAACAGCCTGACCTGAATCACTAGCTTCTCGAAGAACTAATAAGGGTTCTGCCTGCAAAACACCGAATATCCGATTATCATAAGAAACATCGCTGCGGGTTAGTCCTTTAGCTGAGTCACTAACTATAATATCTCCTGATATGGCTTCATTATCACCCACAGTATAAGTAGAGGCCACATTTAGGCCCTGTGCATGTACGGTAGATACCGCTAACAAAAAAATAGCTGTTACCAGCGTGAGCAGAAGTGATTTCATTGGTTTAGCCTAAACTCTATTTTTATTCTAGAGGTTAAAACAGTAAGGATCAAGGTCTAGTTGCTTACTTGGTGGCTAGTAATTAGTTAGGGAGGCGGTTAGGGTATATCTAAATAAAGATGGGCGCTATAATCCTATACGCTATACGCTATACGCTATACGCTATACGCTATACGCTATACGCTATAAATGCTACAATTGGCCTCAGGATTATGAAACGATATTTACCAGCAGAATTTGAAACTAAATGGCAGGATGATTGGCAAAAGACAAAGCTATATCAAGCTGTGACTGGTTCAAATAAACCTAAAAAATATATTTTAGATATGTTCCCATATCCATCTGGTGATGGCATTCATGTTGGGCATACTAAAGTTTATACTGCTTCAGATATTTTAGCTCGCTATTTCCGAGCTAAAGGATTTAATGTTTTGCACCCGATGGGGTGGGATGCTTTTGGTCTGCCAGCAGAAAACTATGCTATTAAAACTGGCATTCATCCTAAACTCACTACAGCTCAAAATATCTCTAATATTAAGGCTCAAATGCAGGCTGTCGGCTATTCGTATGATTGGTCAAAAGAGATTAATACTACTGATGAAAACTACTATAAATGGACTCAATGGATCTTTTTAAAGTTATATGAAAAGGGTCTAGCCTACGAAGCTGAAGCGCCAATTAATTGGTGTCCAAAGGATTTAACTGGCTTAGCCAATGAAGAAGTGATTAATGGTCATTGTGAGCGCTGCGGTACTCAAGTCGAGAGACGCGAAATTCGTCAATGGATTCTAAAAATTACTAATTACGCTGACCAGTTATTAGCTGATTTAGAGGGATTAGATTGGCCAGATGCTATTAAAGAGATGCAAATTAATTGGATCGGTAAAAGCCAGGGGAGCAGAGTTAAATTTGGAGTTGATCAAAAAGACTATCAAATTGAAATTTTTACGACTCGAGTTGACACTATTTTTGGTGTCAGTGCTTTAGTTATTGCCCCGGAGCACCCTCAAGTTGAAGACTTAACAACTGATGAACATCGTCAAAAAGTTGGTGATTATCTAAACCAGGTTTCTAAAAAGAGTGATTTAGAACGGACTGAACTATCAAAAGATAAAACTGGTGTCTTTACTGGTAGCTATGCCATTAATCCAGTTAATAATCAAAAAGTTCCAATTTGGATTGCTGATTATGTTCTTGGCTATTATGGAACAGGTGCAGTTATGTTTGTGCCCGCTCACGATGAGAGAGATTATCAATTTGCTAAAAAATATGACCTTCCAGTCACTACGGTTATTGAACCAGTTTCTGGAACTGAGAGACCAAATGAAGAGTTTCGTCAGAGTATTGTTGCCTTAGTTCATGATCCAAAACAAAATAAGATACTTTCAATTAATTGGGGGGATCAATTAGGAGGATCTTTACTAATTGGTGGGGGAGTTGAAGCTGGTGAAGATATTGTAGCTGCAGCACAACGAGAAGTTACTGAAGAAACTGGCTATCAAAATCTAAAATTAATTAGCCAATCAGAAACAATTCATCATCATTATTTTGCAGCTTCTAAAAATGTTGCCAGATTTATCGATGCCAAAATCTTATATTTCGAATTAATTGATTCTACGCAAATTGAGGCTAATTTGTCTGCAGGTGAAGCTGGTAAATTTAAAGTTGAATGGTTATCTATTTCAGAAGCTAATAATCAAATTAAAGATTCTCTTCACAAATATGCAATTGATAAATTCATTAATCAAATACCTTACACTGGGGATGGTATTTTAACTAACTCAGGAGAATTTAATGGTTTAACTTCTGAGCAAAGTCGTGAGGCAATTACTAAATCTCTTAAAAAGTCTGGTTTAGCAGATTTTCAAACTCAGTATAAGTTACGCGATTGGATCTTTTCTAGACAACGTTATTGGGGTGAACCGATTCCAGTAGTTCATTGTCCCAAAGATGGTATTGTCCCTGTGCCTGAAGATCAGTTGCCAATTAAATTACCAGATATCGATAATTATCAGCCAACTGGAAATGGTGAATCGCCACTAGCTGCAGTTGAGGATTGGGTAAATACTACCTGTCCTAAATGTAATGGTCCTGCTAAAAGAGAAACTAATACTATGCCTCAATGGGCTGGTTCCTGTTGGTATTATTTACGCTTTATCAATCCTGAAAACATGAAGCAGTTAGTTGATCCAGCAGAAGAAGCCTATTGGATGAACATTGATTGGTATTTGGGCGGAGCAGAGCATGCTGTGTTGCATCTGCTTTATGCTCGGTTTTGGCATAAAGTTCTGTACGAAGCTGGAGTAGTTTCAACTAAAGAACCATTCCAAAAGCTGTCCAGTGTTGGATTAGTTTTGGCAGCAGATGGGCAAAAGATGAGTAAATCTAAAGGCAATGTAGTGCGCCCAGATGCCATTATTAAAGAGTATGGCGCTGACACCTTGCGGGTCTATGAAGCCTTTATGGGACCATTTGAAAACGCTATCGCTTGGGATCCAACTAGTATAAACGGCGTATACCGGTTTTTGTCTAGAGTTTGGGAGGTCTTAAATCGCCCAGCCATTAAAGAAACTAATTCCGGAATTGAAGCTGCTTTACAAAAATCAATTTCCAAAGTCGGCAAAGATATAGAGAGTTTAAAGCTTAACACCGCCATAGCCTCATTGATGGAGTTTATAAACACTGTTTTTCACCAGGATCTAACCTCTTCACAGCAACAAAGATTATTAGTCATTTTAGCTCCGTTTGCGCCTCATTTAGCTAGCGAGATCTGGTCGAACTTAGGATTTGAAGGATCTGTTCATCAACAGCTTTGGCCTGAAGTAAACAATGATTTGTTAGTTGAGACCGAATATAAAATTGTTATTCAAATAAATGGTAAACCCCGAGATGTTCTGACTGTACCAACCTCAATCACTGAAACTGAATTAACTGATTTAGCTAAAAAATCTACTAAAGTTGCTAAATATATCGAAGATAATAAAATCATCAAGTCGATCTATGTTCCGGGAAAAATTCTTAGCTTAGTGGTCGGGTAGTAGAATATCTTTAGCAGTAATTTGTTGCGACTGATAACAAAGTTATCATTAAATATTAGCTTGATATAATAATCTTTTTTCCTTATTAAATCCTTTGAGTAAATTTCACACACTGCTATTTAATATATCAGTGACTTTATATAAATCTATGATTTTTTATTAAAAATACTTAGCTTTGTATAAATATAAAATTGATCCTATCTAATTTCTTTATGCTTGTTGACGGGTTATTACTTTACTCATACAATAATCTTACGATGTCTTTAATGCTTAATGATCAAAGTAATGATTTATCTAAGCAACAAAAGCGAGATAATGCTTGGTTAAAGCAACGTTTAGATGATCTTTGGGCCAATTACTTTTCAGATGTTGAAGTAACTAATCCGGTTGTGATTAGATTTGGCCGCTATTCTAAATATAGATTAGGCTCAATTAGGCTTAATCGCAAATCTAAAATATCCCAAATTACTATTACGGGCATGTTCAAAAAGTTATCGATTGACTCTAGAGTAGTAGATCAAACAATTGCTCATGAATTATGTCATTATGCCCACGGTTTTTCTTCTTTTCGGCCTCGACTTCATAAATATCCTCATTATGGAGGAGTTATAAATAAAGAGCTCCGTCTTCGGGGGTTAGAATCATTAATTCGTGCCTATTCGAAATGGGTTAAGGAGTATCGTTTAACACTTTAAAATTAACTACTAGTCAAATCTATAATTGTGTTCTAGAATTCAGCCATCTGCCTCAACAGAGTGGAGCGTTTCAAATCTTACATAACCGCTACCAGAGCTGCTCTCTTTTTTAGCCTTGTAGGCATGGCTTTTATTGTCTATGGACTGATAAATTCTCAACCTGAAGCTATTAAAGTCCCCAGTAAAAGTCTTATTAATCCCTCCTCAAGTCCTGAAATGGCAGTAATCAAAGCTTATATTACCGGTGCTGTTAAACAACCAGGTGTTTATATCTTAACTTCTGAAGATAGAGTAGCAGACCTAGTAATCAAAGCTGGAGGATTCACAGAAAATGCGAATCAGGAATATATATCTAAAGATATTAATTTAGCTCAAAAAGTATCAGATGGATTTAAAATATATATACCCAATCTGACTGAAAGTTATCAGAATAAATCCTTTTTAATCAGTCCTTCGGGTGTAGATGCAACTAATAATAATTTAATCAGTCTTAATGCAGCCACGGCTAGTCAACTAGATCAGTTACCGGGTGTTGGTAGCGTTACAGCCACAAAGATAATTAATGCCCGGCCATTTGCAAGTTTGGAAGATTTATTAACTAAACAAGTAGTCAATAAATCAGTTTACGACAAAATTAAAGATTTGATCACCTTAAACTAGTTAAATATGTATGCAAACAAGTATTATTTTGGCTTAATTCTACTTTTCACGATTTTATTCACGATACGGCTGTGGCAAGTTGAGGGTTTTCACGGCTATTACTCAGACATATATTTAGAAGATCTAGGCATGATTTTCGAACCATGGCGCAGATATTTATCCCAAATCTTTAACCAATATCTTGATCCTGAAGCAGCTGCTATTTTATCCGGGGTAGTTCTTGGTATTAAATCCGATTTATCATCTAACTTAAAAAATGCTTTAATAAATACCTCTACCATTCATATCGTTGTAGTTTCTGGACAGAATTTGAGCCTATGAGTCGCCAGTCTTGCTCATTTTAATGGATATATTGGCAAAAGATTAACCAGTTTATTAGCTTTAATAATAATATTGGCCTATTGTCTGATTACTGGATTGCAAATCCCTGTAATTCGTGCTGGAATCATGGCTAGTCTATGCTTGATTGCTCAGATATTTGGCAGAGAGCGACAATCTGTATTGGTGCTTTTTATAAGTGGCGCATTAATGCTTCTCTATGAGCCCAGATGGTTATTATCCATTTCATTCCAACTGTCTTTTGTGGCAACATTAGCAACCCTCACCCTCACTCCAAAAATAGACACGCTATTAATTAAAATCCCTTCACTTATCAGAGCAGATTTATCCAACGCTATTGCTGTCCAATTATTAATTTGGCCATTAATTGCTTTTTATTTCCAACAAGTTAGTTTAGTTGGTATATTTGTTAATACGTTAGTTCTCTGGACAATAGGTCCAATTATGATTAGTGGAGGATTATTATTAATAGCTCATCAGATTAATCAACAAATAGCTAGTTGGCTATCACTTATTCCTGAATTATTAATTACATTTCTATTAAAAGTTGTCTATTTTAGTAACAGTATCAAAATGAATCATTTGGAAAAAGTGATTTTAAGCATATCTTTCCTGATAGGTTACTATTTTTTGGTATTAGGAGTATTTTATTTACTCGCCAAAAA